>JAGADS010000144.1 GCA_017613485.1 Treponema sp. | reverse complement strand
TCCTCAAAGGCAAATTCAGATCCGAGTACTGTAAGGATTTTCCTGAACACATAGCGCTGTCTTTCTGGAGGTGTAGCACCTTCTGTCTCATCAAAGCTGTCCTGCTGCATGTAGACGGCATCAAGGAACTCACTCTTAAGGTAAGCGGTGAAATCCTCAAGTGATGTACCTTCCTCACCGACAACCTTCATCATCTGGTTGACCTCACATCCCCTGCGGTAAAGTGAACGAGCATACTCAACCCATTCCTTCTTGATTACAGAGCGGTATTTTGACCATGAATCAAGCGGGTCAATGGCAGGATAACGGCGTGCATCAGAGCGCTCACGTGAAAGACCGTGGAATGCACCTACAACCTTAAGTGTTGCCTGGGTTACAGGTTCCTCAAAGTTACCGCCAGCAGGAGATACTGTACCACCGATTGTAACGGAGCCTGTCTCTCCAGTCCTAAGCTTTACGATACCTGCACGCTCATAGAAAGAAGCGATTGTTGACTCAAGATATGCCGGGAATGCCTCTTCTCCCGGAATCTCCTCCAGACGGCCTGACATCTCACGCATTGCCTGTGCCCAACGAGAGGTTGAGTCTGCAAGAAGAAGAACATGAAGTCCCATCTGGCGGTAATATTCTGCAAGTGTAACACCTGTGTAAACGGAAGCCTCACGGGATGCAACCGGCATGGAAGATGTGTTACAGATGATTATTGTACGCTCCATGAGTGAACGTCCAGTACGGGGGTCCTTAAGCTCTGGGAATTCTGTAAGCGTCTCTACAACCTCACCTGCACGCTCACCACATGCTGCGATGATAACGATGTCAACATCAGCGTTGCGGCTTGTCGTATGCTGAAGAACCGTCTTACCTGCACCGAAAGGACCTGGGATACAGTATGTTCCTCCACGTGCAACAGGGAAGAATGTATCGATAAGGGGGACCTTTGTTACCATTGGATCAACAGGATTAAGACGCTCTGCATAGCAGTTTACGGCACGCTTTACCGGCCACTTGAAGCTCATGCAGATGTTCACGCTCTTTCCCTTTTCATCGGTAAGGGTTGCGATTGTGTCATGAATCTTATATTTTCCAGCCTTTGCAACAGACTTTACCTTGTATGTGCCAAGAAGATTGTAAGGAACCTGAATCCTGTGAGTAAAAGGTCCCTCAGGAACTGTACCTACAGAGTCTCCTGCAAGAACCTTGTCTCCGACCTCTGCTGTCGGGGTAAAGTCCCATTTCTTGTTTTCATCCAGAGCAGGAAGATAAACACCACGCTCAAGGAAGTTTCCTGAATGCTCAGCCAAAAGCGGAAGAGGATTCTGAAGTCCGTCATAAACCTGTCCAAGAAGACCAGGTCCCACTTCCACGCTCAACAGGTCACCAGTAAATTCAACAGTACAGTCAGTTGAAATACCCTTTGTCATTTCGTAAATCTGCATTTGTGCAGTGTTGCCGCGGACACGGATTACCTCACCCTTAAGGCTTTTCCCATCGACTTTAACGTAAGCCACTTCGTTCAGAGAGACATTTCCGTTAAATTCCACAGAAACAAGGTTTCCGTTGACAGCAACTACTTTGCCTTTTGTATCAGTCATTTCTTTTCTCCAAGAATCTCATCGTATATTTTATGGTAAGATGCAAGTCCATCATCCCGGTTGAATTTCCTCATGCGTTCTGCAAGCATGAGCCTCAGACCGTAATTGTATACGGCATCCACAGAAAAAATATCAAGCGGGGCAATTTTATCCAGCACACCCATCCGGTATTCGTTCAAGAACTGTTCGGCAGAAAGAGGACTGTCCATGCCTGTAGCGGTTCTGGCAGCCTGAATCACTTCTCCGTCTGTCGTCATTGGAACATCCTTGGATTCCTTTTTCATGCGCTGTGCACGTATCTGTGCAAGTGCAAAACGCAGGTTTCTTTCCTTGAGATACCATTCATCAAGAAATGCGGAACCTGTTGGAACATATTCCTTAGGAGGCTCAAGTGACAGATTCTTAACCGTCTCACAGTCCTTTTTGTTCATGAAGCGTGAGCACAACTCCTTGAATGACTCAGTGGTCA
Source organism: Treponema sp. (assembly GCA_017613485.1). Next base: position 22,588 of record JAGADS010000144.1, on the reverse strand, counting down.
TAGGAAGCTTAGCACTGTTTTCGCTGTCTGTTGAGAATGCCGGAAGCTGCGAAACTAAATAATAGAGATGTTCCACTATTTTGTTCCTTTTGCAGCACCAGTTTTTGCTGTTGCCGTCTTTTTGGCAGCTGTTTTTCTTGCGGGGGCTTTCTTTTCCGGTTCGGCTTCTGTGCTTTCCTCCGGGGCTAGTCCCGCTGCTGCTCTTTTCATAAGTTCTGTTGTACGCGGATTCAAGTATGAGCTGAACAGGCCTGCAACTTCCTCTGCACTGAAATCATAGAATGCACTGCCGTCTTTTGCTCCGATTCTGAATCCATTGGACAGAGAATCATCTGCCTTGATTTCCATTCCTTTTGAAATCTGTGCCTTAAGCGATGCCTTAAAGCCTGTTTCCAGTGTCTTCAAGTCTTTTGCCGGAAGCAATACTGTAAGATCATTTACAGAAGGTTGGGAAGCCCATGCCTTTACGGTTTCCGGAATAAGCTTTTTGAGCATGTCCTTGTCGAAAGATTTTGCACTTTCTGAGGAAATCAATGCTGAAAGCTCACGGTTGATTCCATCACGGAAAGAAATAAGCAGGTTTCGGCCTGCCTGTGCAATGGCATCCTCGCTTGCCTTTTCCATGCGCTGGGTTTCTGTACGGGCATTCTTGATAATACCCTCAGCCTTTTCCTCTGCATCCTTGATTATTGAAGCGGCCTTTTTCTGAGCCTCGGAAATAATATCCTGAGCTTCTGATTCAGCACTGGCCACACCGTCTCTTTTGATTTTGTCAATCAGCTCCTGTAACTGGACGTCCATCATAACCTCTCTATAGTCAAAAAATTTTAGTTGAACTCCTGCAAGCAAAAGTCCACGAATTTTCTTTACATACCGTTAAAACGAAAAGCAATACTGTGTTACGCGGTGATATTCCTCACCAGGCCGCAGTACTGTACTCGGGAAGGAAGGCTCATTCGGTGCATTCGGGAAATCCTGTGTCTCAAGACAAAGTGCCCCATGTCTGTGATAGACAAAACCGTTTTTGCCTATCTTGCCCTCGATATAGTTTCCTGTATAAAGCTGAACTCCCGGCTGATCAGTCTTGACGCTCATTTTTCTTCCGCTGGCAGGATCCTTTACATATCCCAGATCAAGAAGAGCTCCGTCTGCCTTGTATCCTGTAAGGCAATAGCAGTGGTCATATCCCGGTGGAACCTGTCCTATGTCTTTTCCAATGAGCTTTGGTTTTGTAAAGTCAAACGCTGTTCCCGCAACCGGTGTTTTCTTTCCTGTGGGAAGTGGATTTGTCTTTTCCGTCTCCAGTACAGAGTCACAGTTGAGCACTAATTCCTGATCATAAACAGTGCCGCCGTTATAGCCCTTTAAGTTAAAATATGCGTGGTTGGTTAAGTTTATTACTGTGGGTGCATCTGTTTTTGCAAAATACTCAAGCGTAAGGATATTATCCTCACTCAAGGTGATTACCTGCCTGACATCAAGGTTACCCGGGAAACCCTGCTCTCCGTCAGGACTGATTCTCTGGAATGAAATGCCCTTGCCGAATTTTGTATCAACAGTCTCCGCATTCCACACCTTTTTCTCCCATCGGTCAAAGCCACCGTGAAGAGTGCGGTTCTCATCATTTTCATCAAGCTTATACTTTTTTCCGTCAAGCTCAAAACTGGCGTTGCCTATGCGGTTTGCATAGCGTCCTATACCGGTTCCAAAGCTGCAGTCATCCTTAACAAAACCATCCAAAGTCGAGAATCCAAGAAGAACATCGACATAACGGCCTTGTGAAGAGGGCAGCAGAATACTTGTAAGGGTAGGCCCGAAATCCGATACCGAAACAGACATTTTTCCGTTGGAAACAGTAAAAAGCCTGACATTCTCACCATTTGCCAACAATCCGAAATTATTATCCTTAATATTGAGACTAGACATACCGATATTATAACTTGTTTTCACGAAATTTCAAGTGCAAAATTCACTTCCGGGATAGTTCTTCCCAATTTTGCGGCGATTTCGTCTACTTTCATGCCCTGAGCGGCTAATTCCTGCACTTCTTTGTTAAAGCTTTTTTTAATTACAAGGGGTTCTTTTGCCTTTGTTATCAACGGGAAATCATTTTTTTCCTGGGACTGAGCATTTGTTTCCGTACTTTCTACCATCAGGCTGATTCTTTGCTCTCTTGAGCTTTCATTTTCCTCAGCATTTGCAGGCATTTTTGAAGGCTCATGTACCGGCTCTTGAGACGGACTACTGACAAACAAATCTCCCTGATCCTGTTCCTGCTTATATGCCGCTGCCGGTGTACGAGGCTTTGTCCTGGGCTTTTTAGGCTTTACCTGGGCTTTAGGCTTCTGTTCGGCTATCTGAGTTTCAATTTCCTTTACTGGAAGCTGTGGTGCAGCTGGTTCTGGATGGGCAATAAGCTCGTATCGGCTCTTGAATTCAGAGCTTTTTTCCGCCAATGCAATTTCACCTTTTAAAAGCTGAATATGACGGTCTGCTTCCTCAGATATTTCCTTGAGTTTTTGAATTCTGTCATCGATAAGGCTTATGTTGCGTTCTGCATTCCGGTTAATATCCATGAGCATTGCATTGAGCTGATCACGTGTTTCATTCATGATTTTGTCAGTTGAAAAAATATTTTTAAAACGGACAATCTGCACGAGCCACATAACCACATTGAATACACAGAGAAGCAAGACACCTATTGCCATACTTACCCCGTAATGTCAATATGCCGGCCTAAGCGCGGATCTGTAAACTCATATTGCTTTGGAGGCTCATCATCTTCCTGAGAATCCTTGTTTTTCCTTTTTCCCTGCATCTGAGCATCAGAAGACCCGTTTCTTGCATCCTTGTTGATTGTTCCTGCCTCAGAGTCTTCTTTTGCAACTTCCTGAACTGTCTTTGATTTTTCAGAAGTATCCTGAGCCACTCTGTCTGCCCCCATCTGGTTTACAGCCTGAGCGAGTTGATTTTGAGAAGCAGAGAATTTTGCAACATTGTCCATCTGAGAATACATTATGGACAGATCAATTGGTTGTATAGCCATCCGGTCCCTTTATGTCATCAACATTTGCATTATATTTGCCACGTCGGACAAATCCATTTTCCCAGTAGAATGTAACGGACTTAACCTCTGTCTTAACCTCATCTTTTTCATCACGGACAAAGATTTTTGCACCTGCATAAACTGTTCCGCTGGCATTAACCTTACCGACAACCTTAAGATCACGCAACCTTGTTTCGATCTGGTTAATCTCTGCCGTCATCTCCTGGCTTGTCGTGTTGATTTCCTGCTTACGTGTAATAAGTGCGTTGAGGTTCTCTTCTTTTTCCTTTGGCAGTGTACGGCGAATCTTGCGCTGTTCCTCAAGATGGGCGATATTACGCTCGACTTCCTCAAGCTCTGTGACCATCTTTGTCTGAGTATCCTGAAGTTCAAGAAGTCTTTTCTTTGCCTTAGGATCAAGACCGACTTCAAGCACTGTTTCTGTTCCTCCAGCAGGAGAACCGATGTTTTTTGCCGTGATTTCCTCGGTTGCAAAAAGGTGTCCACCGACAATCTGAGCACGTTTTCCCTTGAGGACGATTTTCTTCATGGCAGTAACCTCTGAGTTAACGATACTGTCATTGATGATTACATATTCACCGGCCTCAACCTTTGCATTCTCGACGTGGTGCGCCCATACAGACTTCGGAGTGGAAATAAAGCCCTCGTGACGACCGGATACACCCTGGGAAATAACGATGTCTCCTCCTGCCTCTATGCGACAGTTACCGACTGCACCGTAAATCTCGACATTACCGTCCGCCTTGATATTGAATCCATCCTCGACGTTTCCACGAACGATAACAGTACCCATGAATGTAACGTTTCCTGTCTTGATGTTGACTCCCTTTTCCTCGCGTACAGGCTCAACACATATTTTATCACCCTGAAGAAGAACTTCTCCATTGCATGCGGCAAGAATCGTAACACCATCGGTATCCAGCTTTACGTTTACACCAAGAGGTATATTGATGTCCTTTCCATTCTTTGCCTCCAGATAGCGTCCCATAATGGTTTTTCCGCCCTTTCCCTGCTGTGGAAGCATTTTCTGTGCAAGAGGCTGTCCCTCGACAACGTTCTGGATAAGGTTAAGCTCCTTAAAGTCAACCTGACCTGTCTTGCTTTCTGTAAGGCGCATCTTGGTGCGGTCTGTCTCAAACTGATAGGCGATATATGCATCCCTACCGTCAACCGGCATGATGGCATGTGCGACTTCGTAAGGAATATTGTAAACAGGATTGTCCACAAATGCCATGATTTTTTCCTCATCAATACCTGCGACAACACCCTGAATGCGGAGCTTCTGCTTGATTGCATCAGAAGAAATCTCGGAGCCGCTCATTGCAGGAGGAGTAGCTGTAATAGTGGCACTCATCTCATCCTTTGTAATGTCAACGGCAAAAATGGCATCTCCAGCAGGAATACGGGTAAATGAACCTATCTCCGCATAGTCACCGTTTGTTCCTTCCTTACACAGCTGCTTGATAAGATCCTCATTAATCTCACGTGTATCTGGACGTTTTGCCTCTATCTGAACATCAGCAGGCTTGACAGGCTTTCCGTTTCCGACCGGCAGAATAACCTTGAGGTAAATACCGTCGTTGAACCTGTGTACATAGAAGATTCCGTCTGTATCCTGAGTCTTGACTTCTTCTTCCAGATTTTCGCCTGCAAGGATTTTTTTCTTCTCCTCCATTTTTTTCTGAATAACCTTAGGATTTTCATATACACGCAGAACCCACGGTTTTTTTGCAATACCGCCGATACCAGTAAAACCTTTCTCAAGAACTTCATATTCAAGCTGAGAGACCTTTGCATTCAACTGAACGGAAGCATCTGCAAGACATTCTTCTACAGTTGCGGCTCGGACTTCCACGGAGTGAATCTCCCGGTCAACCTCCAGCAGAACCTGCATATCCTCGCGAAGTTTTTCAAGATTAACCATCTATTCCTCCTGTTAGAAAATCCCTTTTCTTAGACTTGTTAATTTTGCCCTAAGCCTCATGTTTGCCTTAGTATGCAGCTGGCTTATACGGCTTTCGCTTACATTCAATACCTGCCCGATTTCACGGAAAGTCAAATCCTCGTTGTAGTAAAGGACTATTACCATCTTTTCGTTTTTGGGCAGTTCGTTTATTGCTTCGATAATTACTTTGCGTACTTCCTCACGCTCAACAATTACGTCTGGATTTAAGCTTGAAGGTGACTCTATATTGTCACCGATTGACATGTGATCGTTGTCATCCCCTGAATACCATACATCATTGAGAGAAAGAATGCTCGTTCCGCTGACTTTCATGATTGTTGTCTGGTACTCGCTTTCGGTCATTCCCATTGCTTTTGCAATCTCTGAATCGGTTGCAGTCCTTCCAAGCTTTGCTTCCAACTCAACAATAGTATCCTCTATCTCACGGGATTTCTGTCGGACAGACCGAGGAACCCAGTCCTGTTCACGAAGCTCATCAAAAATTGCACCACGGATTCTTGTAACGGCATAAGTTTTGAATTTGACATTCTTATCCGGATCGTATTTGTTGATTGCATCAAGAAGTCCAAACTGACCATAACCGACCAAATCATCAAATTCAACACTATCAGGCATTCCTACAGAAACTTTTCCCGCAACATATTTTACCAGCGGCATATACTGACGGATAAATTTATCTCTAATGGCAGGAGACTTAGTCTTCTTGAATTCGTGCCAAAGTTCTTCTTCCGTGTTTTCATCAATCAGCGAATTTCCCATTCTCCACACCCTTATTTTCCATCTTTATTTTATTCTTCCCTTTTTAATGCAGTTTGAATTGCTTTTGCTATGGTTGCGGCATCATGATCTGAAGCCCTTGAACCATCAGAAAAAGTCGAACGCTCTGTATACAGAGATGTAGAACCGTTGCTTGCAAAATCAGAGTCATCAACATACGAATCATCACTTTCATCCCCAAGTTCTGCATCAAAGTCTGCTATCTCAGGGAGGTCATCTATCTCAGAACTGTCATTTACATCAAGACCAACAGTTGAGGTATCAATTACAGGTGCAGCAGGTGATTTTTCCTGTGCTGGTGAAGAAGGCTCAAAAGACTGGGGTTTAAACGCTCCATTATCTATTGATGTTGAGACATTATCCATGACTTTTTCTTCAGGAATATCAGCAGAAGAATCAGAAGCCGTAGAAATACTTGAGGCTGCTTTTGCCTGAACAGGTTCCTGCTGAGTCTTTAAACTCTTTGTCTCTTCCTGAGAAAGCCCCAGTTTATTCATGGTAACAGGGAAACGCAAGTCTTCTCCGTCATCTGTCAAATCTTCATCAGAAATAGTAATATCTATTTTTCCGCCGCTTTTAGAATCGGATTTTTTTGGGATACCAGAGACTCCTTCTTTCTCCAAAAACCTGTCAAAAATAAAATCGATTGCTATGAACAGCACTGCAAATACAATGGCAAAAACAACCCCTCTGAAAAGGGATCTCCATAATCTGTGAGTTGCAATAATACTGATAAAAAAAGACAATACAAAACCGAAAGCAGCTGGAAATATACTTTTTTTAGGGTTCAGCATGTACTATCATCCTCCATTCTATAAGATTACGGTAAAAACACAAACAGGTCAAGATGCCAAATGGCTATCTCTTCTTCTTACCGCCATTTACAAATTTTTTCAGGAACAAAGACACTCCATCCGAAGTAACATCCTCATTCTTTTCTATTCTGCTGACAATATGCTTGAGACATATTGCAGGTCTTGAAGTGGGATTAACCACCATAAAAGGTTTTTGCCTGATAACTGCCGTCTGAACAACGGAATCATCATAAACGAAACCTATGTAATCAACCTTGTAATTCAAGAATTGTGCAACAATAGTAATGATACGCTCGGAAATACGTTTTCCCTCATCTGCTGAATGCACGCGGTTTACCAAAAGCCTGATATTGACCTCACGGTTCACAAGCTCTGTTGAAATAATCTTTATAATTCCGTATGCATCGGTAATGGCAGTTGGTTCCGGAGTTGTAACAACGTATATTTCATCCGCCGCAGCTACAAACTGCAGAACGTTATTTGCAATACCAGCACCTGTATCAATAATAATTATATCAGCATTTCCCAAAGATGCAAATTCTTTTGTAAAATATTCAAGTTCTTCAACAGAAAGATTTGCAATTTTTGAGAAACCGTTTGCACCTGCAATAAATTTGATGCCGAATTCCGTGTCAAGTATTATCTCGCTCATTTTTTTCTGGTGATTGATAACCTGCATCAGGTTATACCTTGGAACAATGTTCAAAAGGACGTTTACATTTGCCATGCCCATATCACCGTCAATCAGTATGACTCTTTTACCTATCTGAGCATAGGCAATAGCCATATTGACTGCTATGTTTGTCTTTCCTACTCCACCTTTGCCGCTTGTGATTGCTATTATCCTGGTCTTGTGAGCCTTATCGTTTCCCATCAGTGTCCTTAATTCGTTTGCCTGTTCTTCCATACCCATATCAATTCTCTTCTTTTTATTCAGAACCTTCCTCAGGTCCGTATTTTTCTATAATGTGCTCTCGATCCACATTAAATCCACTCATATATTTCAAAAAACACAGAGGATGTGCACGCTTAAGAGTATGCAGAACCTGCTGACCGTCCGCCACCATCGAAATCGCCTTGTTTTTTTCCGCCAGCACAGAAAGAACATTACCAAAAGAAGTTGTCTGATCACACTTTGTCACTATCACGCTGCGGAAATCAAAAGACTCGTAGTTGCGGATTATGTTTTCAAGATCACTTGCCTTACAGTCGGCTGTTATTGCCAGATATACATCAGCCTTCATTCCGTCAACATCCAGAAGACTGTGCATCTTTGCAATGTTTTCAAGATCACGCGGACTGTAACCGCTTGTATCAACAAATATAAAATCCTTATTTGACTTATACGAATCGTATATTTCCTTTAGATCACCCTGATCGCTTCCCTTACGTACTTCAACTCCCATCAGGTTTCCCCAATGTTCAAGCTGTTCCTCCGCACCAACACGCATCTTATCGACCGTAACCATAAGAATTTCAGGAGGCTCTACTTTCTGATCTTTTGCAGTAAGCTTGAGTTTTGCCGCCATCTTTGCAACTGTTGTTGTTTTTCCGACACCAGTAGGTCCTACAACAATAATCACATGTGCATTTTTTCTGCCCTTGCTGTTGAATTTAGGTGCAATCTGAATGGAGTCTGCAACAAAATCGATGACAGTATTCTGTACAAGCTCATAATCATCAAGCTGCTCATAAGTCAGGACTGACTTGACATGAGAGTTGATTTTCTCAATAAAATGCCTGGTAAAATCATTTGACTCAAGCGCCTCGTCAACTTTCACTATACTCGGATGCTCTGTCTTGTTGTTTGCCGCAAGCACTATTTTCTCAAGTTTTTTTGTAATGTTTTCCATCTGCTTGGAAAGATTTGCAACCTGCAGCATATTTGTAACATTACCGCCGTTTCCTGTAAGTGTCTTTAAAAGATCATCACGGTTACTTGCAAATGTATTCTGGGTTACCTTTGGCGGCACATTATTCATAACCGGCATTTCCCGTATATAACCGGATTTATCCTGAATATCTGAGTATGGCGAGGGAGAAACAGACCTTCCGTAATAAGATGGCTCTGGACGGCTAAATTGCTGTTTTGGAGGGGTAAAAGGTATTCTTTCGTCAACAACATAAGTCACTTTTACACGTTCTTTCTGTCCAAATCCAAGAACGCCCCCTTTAAGTACAGTTTTCCATCCAAGTATCTGATAACGGTCCTGATATTTATTATGAAGCTGTCGTCTGCAGTCATCCAGTGTGGCACCAAGCATTTCGTACTGATTACCGTTTATCTGCTGCTCACTGTACATTTATTTCCCCCAATGTTTCTACATGAATGGAATTTCCAGCAGACATTACTTCGCTGAGGGAAAGTACGGCAACCCTGTCCATTTCACGCTCAATGGCACTGTGAACCAAAAGCCTGACTTCATCAGGACAGAGAATAATCGGCAGGAATGCACGGTCTCTGACAGCTGCAACAGACGCAGAAACTGTTTCAAGGAATTTCCTGCTGTCAACAGGATCAAAGCCAACTATCGGTTTTTGTCCCGGACGCTCTATTTTCTTCTCAAACAGACTCTGTGCAAGTGACTGGGACAGCATCAGAACTGAAAGAACCTTGTTTTCATCAACATACTGAAGACAGATTTGTGCACCAAGCGCCTGACGGACCTTTTCCATGAGGAACCACGGATCTTTTGTAAGAGGGGCATAATTTGCAAGTGTCTCAAGAATAACAACCATATTGCGGATACTGACCTGCTCCTCCAGCAAGCCCTTGAGGACAGTCTCAATTTCACCGTATGTAAACTTATGATCACCTGTAAGGATTTCGTCAACGACAACCGGATTTGTATCCTTGATTTTTCCTATAATTGAGGCTACTTCCTGACGGCTCAGAATATCTGCCGCATGATTCCTGATAATCTCTGTAAGATGGGTGGCAATGATTGTCGGCGGATCAATAACCATGTAACCGACTCTCTCCGCCTCTGCCCTCTTAGACTCAGGAAGCCATATCGCCTCCATGCCGAAAGCAGGATCAACGGTTTTTTCGCCTGACATCAGGTTTTCCTTCTTTACGCTGCCTGTATTAAGGCACATATAATAACCGAGTTTAAGACGGCTTTTTCCAACTTCTATACCGCGGATTTTGAATGAATATTCCTCAGGATCAATGCTCATGCTGTCACGGATTCTAATTGGCGGAACAACAAGTCCAAGCTCCAGAGCTTCCTCTCGACGAATTCTTGTAACACGTTCCAGAAGCTCAGCACCTTTCTCACGGTCAACGAGAGGAACAAGAGCATAACCTAAATCAAGTGCAAGAGAATCAAGGGCAACAATGGGAGATACTTCATCAGGGCTTGAGCCTGTCTGTTTCTTGCTTTTCTCTGCCTTAGCATCTGCCTCTGCCTTTATCTGCTGTGCCTTCTGCATTTTCTGCATCCTGAGCCCGACATAGATAAACAAAATGCCGACTGGAACAAGAACAATCGTAGCAGGTCCGAAGAAAGCCACACCCATGGCACATAATGCAATACCCACAATGACATATACCATGCCGCTGACGGAAAAGTTCCGTTTCATCTGGTCCCCGATAAGCTCGTCCGCTGAAGATCCAGTTACGAGGATACCGGTTCCAAAGGAAAGCATGAGTGCCGGCAGCTGTGACATAAGGCCGTCACCGATTGTAAGTGTCGCATAATTCTTGAATGCCTCTCCCATTGTGGCATTTCCAAAAACCATTCCTGTAATGATTCCACCGACAAGGTTAACGACGGTAATGAAAATACCCGCCTTTACGTTACCGCTTACAAATTTAGAGGCACCATCCATTGCGGAATAAAAATCAACTTCACGTCTAATCTGTTCCTTGCGTCTTGAGGCTTCTTCCTCAGAAATTGTTCCTGCATTGAATTCGTTCTGAATGTCAAACATCTTATTGTTCATGGCATCCAGTGTAAAACGGGCGCTTACCTCAGAAACACGGTCAGCACCTTTTGTAACGACCAGAACCTGCACAACAATCAGGATTATGAATACTATGAAACCGACAACTATGTTTCCGCCGGTAACTATATTACCGAAAGCCTGAACAAGCCATGACTGACCGCTAAGGGTCTGATTTGTAAGAATAAGCCTTGTTGACGAAATGTTTATTGCCAGGCCATATAGGGTTACAAGAAGAGTCACACGAGGAAACGACGTAAAACTTGCCGCACTTCTTGTGTAAATGACAGTAAGCAATGTAATAAGAGCCACCGCCAAATTCAGCGACATGGCAATATCGATGATAAGACGCGGAAGCGGAATGAACATCATGAGAACAGTTACCACAACAGCAACTGCTACTGAGTTGTTTTGAATTACGGAGATAATCCCCGTTCCATTACTTTTTTTTGTTTCTACCCTTTCCCTTTCTGGCATTGCGAGTCCCCACCCACTTATAATGATAGTCTATATTGTTGAATTTTTCAATCAAAAATTTCAGTTTTTACTGTTTTTTTTCTCCATGTAGTTAATCTGACCATAAACAGTTGCTATGGCACGCCAATACACTTCTGGTATTATAGCACCAATTTGAACATCTGTATAGAGCCCACGGGCCAATGGCCTGTTTTCTACGATAGGAATGTCATTTTCCCGTGCAATCTCCTTCATATTCAGGGCTGTACGGTCTTCTCCCTTGGCAGTTACAGCAGGAGCTTCACTCACATCCCTCTTCCACTGGACAGCAACCGCAAAATGCGTAGGGTTTGTGATTACGACATCAGCTTCCTTTACAGCACGAGGAATGTTCTGCCTTAGCATTTCCTTCTGGGCTGAATCCAGATGACTCTTTACCTCAGGGTCACCGTCAAGCTCCTTCATTTCCTGCTTGACTTCCTGCTTGCTCATCTTCATCTTTCTGCGGAATTCCTTCTTCTGCACAAAGAAATCTGCAATACCGACAAAAACTAGGAATATTGCGCATATCACGAGCATCTTGGCGGCTGTAGTTGCGAACTGCTTCAAAGCCTGCATCGGAGTACCTACATTAAGGGCCGACAGGAGTTTGTTCATGTCAGAGCGTATTACAAGAATTGCAATAATGGCTATTACAACAACCTTGACGATTGACTTTATTATGTTGAATACACCGGTAAAGGAAAAAAGAGTCCGCCTGAAATATTCACCGAATTTAGGGGCAACTTTCTTAAAATCCATGCTGATCGGTTTCGTAGAGAAAATAAATCCCTTGTTCTGAATAAGGTTTGATATTATTGCGGCAACAGCACCGATGATACCGAATGGCAGGAAAAGAATAAGGAAATAACGCAGGAAAATATATCCGTACTGCCCGTTATCTACCTTTGAGTCATTTATGTGATTGAAAAAGAAACTCATAACCTCCTCGAGTTTTTCCTCAATCCACGGCGCCAGAAAAAACAATATCAGGACACCGAGCAAAAATACAAGAGCACCGTTGAGTTCCTGACTTTTTGCGACCTGGCCTTTTTTACGTGCCTCACGCAGCCTGTGCTCGGTAGGTTCCTCTGTCTTACCTTCATCTTCCGGTCCGAACCACTTCAAGTCTACCTGACTCATACCGAACCTCCCGGACCTAAAACCCTGAACAGCCTTTCAAGTTCACGGAATCCCTGCCTGAAGCTCTCTATGAAAAAATCAACAAACTGAGGAAGAACTGTTGCAAGAACAAAAAATGCCGTTAAAATCAAAATAGGGAATCCTTCTGCAAGCAGGTTCATCTGAGGAGCCGCTTTTGAAAGAATACCCATCGTTACGTTTATTAAAAACAGAGTTCCCATCAGCGGAAGTGCTATAATCAATGCATCACGGAATAACGATGTAAGACCAGAAAGCATGAACACAGCCAGATCCTTGTTATGCACTACAATTGAAAATGCATTAAGGGAATCAAAACTGGCGGCAAGTCCTCCTGAAAAAAGAGTCTGGAACCAGTGGTTCTGCATGAAAATAAGCATTGCAATAAGGTTCAGAAACTGTCCCATCAGAGGGTTTTCTACCTGACTCAACGAATCATATACTTCACTTGCGGCAAATCCCATCTGGAATGCGAAGAACTGTCCGGCAGTACTGAAGACAGCAAAAATAAGTGAGATAAAAAAACCGATTATTATGCCGATTATTCCCTCTCCTAAAAGCAAGAGGACATACTCAAGATTAAAGGCTCCCTGCGGAGTAATGAATTCTGCATAGGTAGAATAAATCCCGGCAGTAAGCGATATGCGTGGAAAAATAAGATATGCTAAATACGCTGCAAGTGTAACTTTTGCAATACGTGGTACTGAACGCGTGGAAAAAAGAGGAAGCGTCATTATCAGTGCAAAGCATCGGACTGCAACCAAAAGGAATACCGGTGCATTAGCTACCATCGAATTCAGCATAGGCTCTCACACTATCCCATACTTGGAATTGATTCAAAAAGATTTATCGTATAAGTGCGCATAGTTGAAAGCAGCCATCCTCCAAGAAGTGCAAGCATAAGAAGAATGATGAACAGCTTTGGCAAAAAGGTAAGTGTCTGTTCCTGTATTGAGGTAGTAGCCTGAAAAATTGCGACAATCAAACCAATGATTATAGCAGCGCCAAGAACCGGAGCACAGAGAATGAATACGTGCCATATACCGTCGCGCATTAAAACAGCAATATCACCTAAACTCATCGAAATCCTCCCTTATGCAATCTATAATCCCACACCGTGGAAAAGCTGAGTGGTCAAAAGTCCCCATCCGTCAACAAGAACAAAGAGCATCAGTTTGAATGGCATTGATATCTGAACAGGAGGAAGCATCATCATACCCATACTCATTAGAATACTTGCCACCACCATGTCTATTATCAGGAACGGTATGTACAAAAGCACCCCTATTTTGAATGCCACCGTCAGCTCATGCAGGATATAGGCCGGAATCAAAACATAGGTCGGAACATCTGCAAGAGTCTTAGGTCTTGTATCAGATACCATTGACATAAAAGTCGTTATGTATGAGGTATCGTCCACCATCTGATTGTACATAAAGAGCCTTATAGGAGCCTCTGCGTTTTCATAGGCCTGTTCTATTGATATCTCATTATTAGAAAGCGGCTTAAATGCGTTTTTATATACATTGTTGAATGTCGGCCACATGCAGAAAAGTGTCATGAAAAGTGCGATTCCATTCAACACTGCCGTTGGAGGAACCTGCTGAAGCGAAAGTGCCCTCTTTATAAAATCCAGTGCAATACTGAACCTCAAGAAACAAGTCGTAAGAATTAAAATACTCGGAGCAAGGGTCAAAAGGCTCAGAAGAAGAAGAAGCTGAACGCTGAAAGCAACTTGATGTCCATCCTGCGGTGTGCTTGCTGAGAACTGAATGTTCGGAAAATCAACACCCGTTATTCTTTCACTCATTTCTGTCGTACCCTGAGGTGATCCATTTGGAAAATCCTCATTTCCAGCTGACTGAGAAGCAACAGGCAATGCACAGAAAACCGCTATCAGGGAAAAGAAAACAATTTTCGGAAGCTTTTTATTAAAGAAATTCTGAAGTTCTTTTTTCATATTTTATTCCCCCTTCTCCAGGCGTTGAGACTGTTTTTTAAGGGAATCCAGAATCTGTCTTGCCGCACCGTCTTCAAAGGCATTGGTATTTCTAGAGTTATTGACGGTATTTTTTTTCTTTTTTGGCATAAACAGTTCAAGTACTTCCTCAAAATTTCTTGGACGTTCTACCCTTCCGTTCTTATCCGCATAAAGATTCATGGCCTGAATCAACTCAGGATCGTCGATTTCCGTTATCAGGTTAACTGAATTATCGCTTACCCCCAGAAGATACGCCTTGTCGATGAGGGTAATAATCTGAACTGACTTTCCGGGACTTATTGTAATTGAAGATACTTTTCTTAAGAATTCATCATTGGATTTATCCGTATCAGAAGATCTTTTCATCAGCTTAAAGATAATCCAAATGATTGCAAGGACAATTCCCAATACCAGAATCATCTTGAAAAACACCCAGACTGTACTTAAAGGACTTGATTTTACCGGAGTATCCCCAGAATCTGCATCGCCTGAATTACCAAGCGTGTACTGACTTTCATTTATCTTGTTTTGACTTAAAACCTGAGTTTGTTCAGTTTCCTTTTGATTTGAAAGACTGCCGTCTGCCTCCTGTGCAAAGGCAAAAGCACAAAAAATAAATGAAAAAGCACATAGTACGGCAAAGAATTTTTTTGAACTATTCAAAATTTTCCCCCCACCCTTTTAAATTGAAACCACCCCTGAATTCAATTTAAAACTAAATATGGCGCCTCCGGATTCACCCTTTTCCGAAGACGCTTTATTTCGGTATATATTCCAGATCCATACCGGACCATTTGATATTCCAAAAGCAATTTGCTTATTGGAACATCTATATATTACATCTGATTTGTAACATGTTCAATAGCCGGAAGGATTTCTGTTACACGAACACCGAAGTTTTCATCGATAACTACAACTTCTCCCTTTGCTATCGGTTTATGGTTAACCAGAATGTCTACAGGTTCACCGGCAAGCTTGTCAAGCTCGATAATTGTACCTTCGCCCATTCCCAGAATATCCTTGATTGTCTTTTTGGTGCGGCCGAGCTCTACGGTCATTTCCATAAAGACATCCATGATCAAGCCGATGTTACCCTGTTCGGCGGTTCCACCGTACTGCTGTAAATTCGGAAATTGCAGTGACTGAACGTTCGGTGTATTCATCATCTGTGGCATACCCATCTGATTTTGTGCCATACCCATATTTTGCATACCTCCAACAGGTTGTTGCATAGTCATGCCCATACCTGGCATTCCTGTCATAACTGGCTGCTGTCCCATTGGGGCTGCCGTATTAACAGGAGAAGCAACAGGAGATGCCTGAACAGGACCACCACCTAATGCTGTTGCCATTCCATTAGCTACGCTTGCGCTGACTGCTTCCCACAATGTATATGGGCTTCCGTCAACTGTAAGCGGATATGTAAACAGGGCAAAAGATCCCTGTGGCATTCTAACCATTGCTTTCGGCTGATTGATTGCTTCTGCAGGATTTGCAGCTAAACCAGGCAGCTTACCTTCGGCACTCAAATCCGTGATTTCAGCACCTGAATGAGATGATACAAGCTCACTGACTACCGAAAGTGCCATGTCGTCAAGCTCGGAGTTTTCTTCCTTGTTGACCAGGCTTGAAATTTTCTGTGCAAACTCAGGCGAGATGATGAAAATGTGATCTCCATTCAAACCAGTCGTAAAGTCTGCCATAACAGCAACAACCATTTCCGGAACTTTAGCCAGAAGCTGATCTCTGTTTGATACCTCTACAACCGGAGCATCTGATGATGCATCTGCACCTGTCATTGTTGAAATATTACCTGAAAGCTTGTCCTTTAATCCTTCAGCGAATTTCTGCAATGTTGCAATATCTATTGATGAACTACCCCCAGCTGAAGACGCCCCAGCGGACGGCAGACCTCCCATATCCACACCGGACAACAGTGCATCGATTTCTTCCTGTGATATTGATCCTTCACTCATAAAGATTCTTCTCCTTCAGCTGTTAACTCTTCAAATTCATCTTCGTCACTTGCTTTTATCTTTTCGATAATCTGTACTGCCCTTTTCTTTCCGATGACACCCGGCTGACAGTAGAATTTCTTCTGGCTGCCCACGCTAAGTACCAGCGGATCATTTATTTTGCTTGTATTGAACCTGATTACGTCACCAATGTGCAGATTCAGAACATCCTTGATCGGAACATTCATGCTGCCAAGCTCTGCAATCAATTCCATGTCAACGTCAGAAAGCTTTTCCTTTAAAGTTCCAAGATACTGAGTCGTTGAGCTTCTTCTTACTGAACTGAACCAGAACTGTGATGAAAGCTTTGAGACTATAGGTTCAATCGTAATATACGGAATACAGATATTCATCATACCCGCTTCCTCACCAATCTTGATCTCCAATGTTACAAGGATAACCATTTCACTCGGAGGAACAATCTGTGCAAACTGCGGGTTAGTTTCTATCTGCTGAAGCCTTGGCCTTAAGTCAATAACCTGAGTCCATGCCTCACGCATATTGGCAAGAATACGGACGATGATACCTTCCATTACTGACTGTTCAATATCAGTAAGATCACGGTTTACTTTACCGCCTGTATCTCCAGAACCGCCGAAAAGACGGTCTATCATGATAAAAGTAATTTCCGGAGCAATTTCAAGAACAGCATTACCCTTTAAAGGATCCATGTTGATAACAGCCAGGGTTGTAGGTGTTGGAATTGAACGAATGAATTCTTCGTATGTAAGCTGATCTACGGATGCTACGTGTACATGTACCAATGTCCGCAACTGAGCTGAAAGGCTTGTCGTTGTAAGACGGGCAAAAGTTTCATGCATATTGGAAACAGTACGAATCTGTTCCTTTGAGAATTTATCCGGTCTTCGGAAGTCGTAAATTTTAATACGCCTGGTGTCAGATACCGGCTTAAAATCGTCGGAATCATTGTCACCAGAACTGATAGCCTGCAGGAGCTGATCTATTTCGTCCTGCGATAAAACTTCATTCATTCCCTATCCCACCTAAGCTGTCTTTTACTGCTGTACTACGTCCAATGTTGTGAACCGGACATCACGGATACTCGTGTCGCTCAGGATTTCGTCATTAATCTGGTCACGAATATTCTGTCTCAAGATTTCCTCATTCTGTGGCTTCAAATCCATTGATGTCTGCTCAGAGAAGAAACGTCTCAAGAAGTCTGTAATTTCGATACGACGGTTTGTAATTTCTGTAGAAGCAGCCTTGTCGTCCTTCTTATAGCCCAATGCTACTTGAACCACTACGCTGGAAGGAATCTCTTCATCAGTGTTCGTGCGGATTTGATCAAGTGAGGTATACCAGTCGTAAACTTCACGCTTGGTTGTATACACCTGTCCGATCGGTCCGTTGTCAGTCTGCTTTTTACCGCCTTTTCCTATAAAGTATACAGCACACCAAACCACCGTAACGATGAAGATGACAGCCGCAAGAGCAATCAAAATCCATTTCAGCAGCTGGGGAAATGCACCCTTCAGGCCACCTGATTTCTTAGAGGTGGTTGCGCCTTCTTCCAAGTCTCCAATATCGTCTGCTGCGTTATCGTCTGCCATAATTTCCTCCAAATTAGAAAAATGCTTCTTAATTATTTATCGGCATTTCGTATTTTAAAGTATAGCATATTTTTAAAAATGCCCTTCATCCAAAATCACTATATCAACCCTTCGGTTATATGCCTGACCTTCCGGCGTGCTGTTGTCAAACTGCGGCCTTGTGTCTGCATAGCCTGCTATAGAAAAATTGGATTCACTTACACCTAAAGAACTCAGATAATGAAGCACTTCTGCGGCACGTGCGGCAGAAAGCTCCCAGTTGCTTTTGAACGAGGATTCAACAGAAACAGGATTGTCATCTGTATGACCTTCGATTCTATATCTGAATTTACTGACTTCAGGGTCATTGAAGAAAGTGACTAAATTCATCAATGTTTCCCTGTTCTCTGCTACATTCAAATCTGCACTGCCCTGCTCAAAAAATGTATCGGACAGCAGTGAAATAACAAGTCCCCTTTCATCACTTGTAACAGTGATGCGGTTTGTCTTTACATCTGGGCTGAAAATCGTAACGGCCTTCTTCTTTGCAGTAGCAAGCATTGTACCACGCTCTGACGAAGGTAAGGCACTTACTGTATTACCTAAATCAGAAAGCTTACCGGGATTCAGTGACTGATTACCACCGGTACGGGTATTTGTAATTGCAGCCTGCAATGCCGCCATCTGAACTGCATCTGACTCCGAAGGATCATAAAGCATGACGAAGAAACACAACATAAGTGTAATCATATCGCCATAAGTTCCTTGCCACGCGGTTGACGGCTTACCAGGCTCTTTCTTCTTTCTTGCCATAGTCTAACCTCTTGCGCACTAGTCTTTTAATACTTCGGGTTCAACAATTTTCTTGTCTTTCGGACTCAAGTATGTAAGCAGTTTTGTTGCCAGAATTCTCGGGTTGTCACCAGTCTGGATGGAAAGAACTCCCTCAAGAATCATTTCCTTTGCGTTCATCTCACGGTTATTCTGCCACTGAAGCTTTTGAGCCATAGGACCGAAGAGCCAGTTTGCAAGGAACGAACCGTAAAGGGTTGTAACCAAAGCAACAGCCATGTTAGGACCAAGAGAACTCTTGTCTTCCAAGTTGTTCAACATACCAATCAAACCGATAACGGTACCCATCATACCAAAACCAGGGGCAAAACCAGCCCACTGGGTAACAACATTTATCCATTCCATGTGGCGGGATTCAACCTGCGACATCTCGCTTTCCATAATCGCACGGATTGCAGCACCGTCATGACCGTCGACCATGAGGCGGAGTCCTGAGCGGAGGAACTTATCATCAAGATCATCAAGTCCGTCTTCCAATGCAAGAATACCCTCACGGCGTGCCTTTTCGCTGAGTGCTACCATCTCACGCACTGTGCGGGCTTCACCATAATCATATTTCTTAAAACACCTGCCGAGGATTTTCCATACACCAATAGCCTGTTCAATTGGAGCTACAATCCACAGAGAGAAATACGAACCACCAACCGTTACGAAAATTGACGGAATATCAAAAATATCTCCCAAAGAACCGCCGGAACTGAACACACCCAGCATAATCATGGCAAGACCGCCAAAGAAACCTATAATTGACGCAAAATCCATTTTAGAGAAAATCCTCCCTTTTCATTACTCAGAACGGCAATGATATGATACGAGCACAAAAAAGCCCTGAATGTCAGGCTATAATTCCTGATTAAATCCGCCTATCCGCTTTCTATACTCGACAATCTTGTCCACTATATCCTGCGGAGCCTCGGTAACCACGACTTTTTTTCCAGAGAGAAGGGTCAAAGTAAGATCAGGATTCTGTTCCATACTTTCGATCTGGTGAGGATTTATCCAGTACTTTTTTCCATTCAATCTGGTTACTTCTATCATATCTCTATATAATGTACGCTATTGAAAAAGTCGTCAAGTATCTTGCACCGTTTTTCCGTACATTTTTTCCTCTTCTAACTTATCGGAATTTTCATTTTTCAACTTGAGAACCAAATTTTCCTTATTTTGAGGGTAATAATGATTAATTTCCGCATTACGAATTACGCATTACGAATTATAAACCTCCCTATGGACATAGACAAAAAAATACTATAAAATAATACAATCATTGTTTCAGAGGTAGAGAAAATGATTTTTCCACTTGAAAATCTTGTAAAATTTAAGGGCAGTATCTATGAAATCACTGTTGCAGCCAGTCGTCGTGCTTATCAGCTTGCAATGGTAAAGGATCCGCTTATCGAGGAAAATGATGACAAGGTGGTAAGCCTAGCAGCACGCCAGCTTTTCACAAACGAAGTTCAGTACAGAATTGAACAGAAATCAGAGCAATAGACATGAACAGCAAAGGGCAAATACCGGTTATTGTCATTTTTGCCCCGACAGCATGCGGTAAGACTGCTTTAGTCCAGAAGATATTTGGCCAAGGCAGTCTTTCGTGTTTTAAAGGAACCGGAGAAATCATCAGTGCCGACAGTCAGGCCGTCTACAGATACATGGACATTGGAACCGCAAAGCCAAGCCCGGAGGAAACGGCATCCCTTCCCCATCATCTGGTTGACGTGGTTGAGCCGGACAAACAGTTTGGCGCGGGTGAATTTCTTGAGGAAGCCGACAGAATATGCAGGGAAATACATTCACGGGGGAAAATGCCGGTAATCGTCGGAGGAACGGGATTTTATATCAGGGCATTTTTGCTGGGACTTCCACCTACCCCAATCAGCAATTCTGAGATGCGTGAAAAAATAAAGAAAAGATTAAGCTCAGAGGGAAATGCCGCCCTGTACCACGAGCTAAAGACAATTGATCCGGAATATGCAGGAAAAATCGACCTGCATGACGGCTACAGGATATGCCGTGCCCTGGAAGTATACTACAGCAGCGGAAAAACACTCAGCTCATACATGATCCCTGTGGAAGAACGCTCGGAGTACTCATTCTGCACGATAATTTTGCAGAGGGACAGAAAAGAACTGTACGAACGCATAGACCAGCGTGTTGTATCAATGTTCAAGAAAGGCCTTAGGAATGAGGTTGAAAAGCTAAGGCAGATGGGTTACGGAAAATACAGCCCCGGAATGAAGGCAATAGGCTACAGTGAGTTCTTTGACGGAGAAAGCCAGGAAGACGAGGCATTGATCAAAAGAATCCAGCACCACAGCCACCGCTATGCAAAGAAACAGTACACCTACATGAACGGAATATCAGGAACCGTGATTCATGCAGATGACATAGACGGCATTGAAAAAACAATCAGCAGCTTTTGCTCACAAGTGCATTTTCCAGCGGGATGGTGATGATGAACGAGGAACCTTTTCCCAATTCGGATTCAACTCCGATCTTCCAGCCGTGTGCATCGATAACAGTCTTTACCACAGAAAGACCTATTCCCATACCCTGCTCCCTTCTTGAATTGCTTGCACGGTAGAAGAGGTCAAATATGCGCTGCAGGTCCTTTTCCTCCATGCCTATTCCAGTATCGCAGACAGATACCCTTACACAGTCCTTTTCCTGAATGCCGCGAATCGTTATGGAATCCCCGTCCTTAGTGTAGCGGAGTGCATTGCTGAACAGGTTCTCAAGCACACGGTTCACAAGATTCCTGTCCATCGGAACCCTGAGGTTTTCGTCCACGTCTATTTCTATGATGATATTCCGACTATAAACCTCTGCCGTAGATTTTGAGGAGGAGGCAAAATTTTCCAGCAGAGGCTTAAGGGAAATCGGTTCCAGGGTTTGAAGCCAGTCGGCATTATTGAGCTTAACATAGTTGATAAGGTCGTTTATCATGGATTCAAGCTGATCGGCCTTTGTCTCCACTATGCCAAGTGATTTCTTTATCTCGTCCATATCGCTCACCACACCGTCTGTAATTGCCTCGGAATATCCCTTTATGAGGGCAACCGGTGTCCTGAGGTCATGGCTAATTCCCATTATGAATTTATTGCGTCTTTCCTGCTCATCCTTTAGCGAGATCCTCATGCGCTCAAGGCTTTCGGTAAGCGATGTTATTTCGTTGGACTTTACGCTTCGTTTATTCTGCTCAAGCTTTGTGTCAAGCGCTCCGTCCGCAATTTTCTGTGTCTTCTGCTGAAGCAGTGTTATTGACGATGATATTGTCCTTGACAGCCTGATTAAAAGTGTAATGCAGAAAACCTCAAATACGAGTATACCGACGAATATGGGAAAAATCAGGCGGTTCCATCTTCTGCTCTGTTTGGGAACAACCTTTGACCTGCTTATGACAATCACTTCCGGTTCGTATTCATTTATGTAGTGCCGCCTCTCCATCATGGGGGCCTGCATCTGATAGTCATACTCAGTATTTGTCGATGTGATGAATCCCCATATCTCACCAGGAGTAAGTATGCTTCCTGCCTTAAGCTCCGGAATATTTGAAATCAAAATGCTGTAGTCATAATAGATTGCAACCTGAACTGTGGGAGGAATGTTTTTAATCTCCATGCGGATCATTTCCCAGTCATCCTCACTCAAGTCATATTCCCCCATATCCCGTATTTCCTTATATCCCTTCAAGAGCCTTCTTTCGCTGGACGTGGCATAATGATATACAGGAACGGCAATAACGGAAATCAGAGGAATAAGTATGATACCTAGAATAAGAATGTTCAGCTGCGACCGTATCTTCATGGCGACTCCGTTTTATTTCTCGAACTTATAGCCCATTCCAAAAAGTGTTGTTATATGCTTTGGATGGGATGGATCTTCCTCAATTTTTTTCCTGAGCCTCTGGATGTAGACCGCAACCGCAGTAATGTCTCCGTACTGGCTCTTCCATACATGA
>JAGADS010000143.1 GCA_017613485.1 Treponema sp. | reverse complement strand
GTGGAAGCTTGCTTATGATTTTGTGGAGGGCAATGGAAAAGATGACGCATGCAAAAAAAACAATTGAGGAAAAAAAGTAAATCAGCCGGTGAGGTCTGTCAGCCAGCATGGTAAAGTCCTGTACCGGTGGAATGAGCGATATAAGGAAAAATGAAAACATAAATATGAACGAGACGAGGGAAAAAGTATTGTAAAGCAGCATGTTAGAATGATTTATCAAACCCTTTTTCTGTGTGAAAAAAGCAGACTCGTTATCTATTCTGTCGCCCCAGATGAATTTCTTAGCCGTAACAGCCTCCTTGTTTTGCTGACAGAATAATTATATCACATATCCGGGGAAAAGCCAAATTTTTTAATTGTGGATGTTCGACATGGCGGTTTTGACAAGCTCTCCTGCTGTGTGAAGGACGGCATTGCGGGTATTTGGGGAAAGTTTTGCTGATGCCCCGATAAGTTTACCTATTGATTTAAGGGGATTATCCTTCATCTGCGCCACTTTTGTAATGTCTGCGTGCTTAAGGACCCCGAAAACGGTCTCTATGAATTCTTCCTTTTCGGCAGGTGTAAGGTCGTCTATCCACTCGTTCACTGTCTGTCCTATGAACATTGAGGCATTGTCCCTTTTTTCAACAAAGTCAAAGAAAGGTCCTTTAAGAATCCAGCTCATGGGATCGTGCTGACCAAAGCCTTTTTCATTGCTGCGTACGACACTGTATTCATCGGGGTGCGAGAAAAGCATTCCCACTATCGAAAGCTGAGGAACAAAGGTGTGGAGCCTGTCCTTTACGGCAAGATAACGCTCTGAGCTGAAAAATTCCGAGTTGAATCCCGGACCGTCGTTGTTGTAGATTGAAAGTATGCGGGATATGTACTCGCTTTTGCAATGTGTGGCGGAATACAGGGCAAGGTTTCCTCCCTTGGAATGTCCCCCCGTGATGATTTTACCGTTCAGTTCCTCAAATGCAAGGTTCAGGTATTCTGTGGCATCAGTCTGGGCAGGCACCTGTGGAAGATATCCTAAATTGAAGTCCTCCTTCCAGCCTACGATTGAACTGTCTGTTCCACGAAAAATCACTGCATTCCATTCCTGCGAGCTGAATGTCACGGCACAGAACTGCTCTTCTTTCTCAAGGTCGATTTTATTTCGGAATGCACACATGCGTAAGGATCCGAATCTATGGGTCTCAGAGGCATTTAAAAAAAGATTCATTGTTTCTGGGTTCAGGCCAGGTCCCAGATTTGACCGCTGCTTAAAATCCTTGAGGTTCTGCATGTTCTGGGCAACATTTTTCAATGCAGGTCCGTTTTCCGTGAAATCATGGGGTACAAGAGAAGAGTAATTCAAGTATGCAATCTGGCACAAAAGCAGGCAGTCAACCTCGTTGAAAGCCGCTTCTGTAAAATCCAAGTCTCCGCGCCACTTAAGGTATTCAAAAAGGTCTGACATTTAGCGGTACTGTAGCTCTGTTCCCTTTGGTATTACGAATATCTCAACACGGCGGTTCTGTGCACGTCCTTCTGCTGTGGCGTTATCGGCAATAGGGCTTGTTCCACCATATCCGTACCAGCTGAACAACTGCTTGGAAATGCCTTCTGCAACAAGTGCATTTACGATTGATTCTGCACGCTGCTCGCTCAATGTTTTCTGTCCGTTCGGCTTGTTTACGTCGGCTGTATGTCCGTTTACGCGGATTGTGTAATCTCCTTTCGCAATGAAAGACTTGATTTGCTCTGCGATTTCCTTGATGCGGGGTTTCTCTTCCGGCAAAAGCTCATAAGAGTCTGCAATAAAGCGCAGGTCTTTTACGGTGAATTTTGCACCGATTGTACTGTCTTCTATTTCTGTCGGCTCAATCTTTGACTCATCGACTGTCTTTTCCAGCTTTATGTAGTTGAGGTAATAGTCCACGTCTTTTCTTGGTGTCTTGACTGTATAGGAAAGCATGTCATCATCAAGAAGGATTACAATCTTGCCTTGCTTTAAAAGCTCAAGATTCTGCGGTATTGTGGTGATGCGGAGGTAGTCCTCATAAGAGATGACAGGATCACAGCGGTTTACGCCGTAGACTTCCCTTGCGGTAATCCACAGAGGGTCGTTTCCTGCCCTTTCTGTCTTTTTATTGCTTCCCTGGCCTTTCATGTAGTCCACGATTCCCTTTGTCTTTGCCACATTGGAAGCCACCATGTTGCGCTCGTATACAAGGGTCATGTCCTGGTTCCAGATTTTCGGGAAAAGGCATGGGGAAACCTTGGATTTAACATGCTCACCATGAACTGGAAGAAGTCCGCGTGCATCGATTACGATTCCTGAGTATGCACGGGATGAAATGCGGTCTATCGGTTTTTCCTGAACGTAGGGTGTATTGTGCTTTACAAGAAGTGAGCCTATCTGCTTCAGGTCGATTGTATGTGTTGTCTTGAGGTTGTTTGATGCGTTTACGAAATACGGCGGTGTCTTCTTGCTGTTGTCGATTATGCGTGTAAGTGCGTCCAGCGTGAGTTTACCGTCCAGAACAAGGTCACCGATTGTATTCGTGTCGTCTGCATAGAGTGCCAGAAGAGGATCCTTTACAAGAACCGGAAGCTCCATCTGAATGCGGTTCAGTGACACGGCTTTTCCGCTTGGCATCGGGATTCCTGCCTTTACAACGTCCAGCGTCACGTCTGAGACCAGGGCATTCTTGCTCCAGTCAACACGGCTAGTTGAGCTCATAAGTGCACGCTCCGGGTCAATGTCTGCGCTTGCGTAGGCGGCCTGCTCAGCCTCCTGAACCTCGTTGTATGTATAGCCTTCAGCCAAATACTGTGAATAATACTGAATGTCATCTGCCTGCGTGTCTGCAAATACAGAGCTTCCCGCTGAAATAAAAACCAGGACAGAAATAACTTTAGCAATTCTTTTTACCATAAAACCTAATCCCCTGATGAAATACTGCCGGAAGTCATTCCGAACTTGATTCGGAATCTCTATAACAAGATGCTGAAACAAGTTCAGCATGACAATCGGACAAAATACCTTATTTGAATATCGGCACAATCAGCTTCTTTCCTATAGATAAAATACCATTTTCGCTGATAGAATTGGCATCACACAGGTCTTTTACGGTAACTCCGTACTTGCGGGAAATTCCCCACAGAGAGTCTCCCTTTTCCACGGTATAGATTATCGCATCCTTTGCAACACCCATTTTCTTGAGCTTTTCCTCAACTCCCTCTGCAGTTCCCTTGGGAAGCCTTACCTTATAAACCTCTCCGGCGGGTGTACAGTTACGGAAAAGTGCGAGATTAAGCTGCTTTATCGTGTCTTTTTTTACTCCCGATGCCTCTGCAAGCTGACCGAAGCTTATCATTGCACTGGTTGTGATGTAGTCGAATTCCTGAACCTCCAGCTCCAGAATCTTGTTGTTTGCCTCAAGAATGTCGGTGGCACCGTAATACTCTGCATTTTCTATTATGTCCGCTATGGCAAGAAGCCTTGGAACATACTGTGATGACTGCTGATTTAGCAAACCGTTGTCTGCAAGGTACCAGAAATCTTTGCCGGGATTTTCCTTTAATATCCTGGACATTGCACCCGAACCGCAGTTATATGCCGCAAGAGCAAGAGCCCAGTCATTGAATGTCTTGTAGTTCTCCGTGAGCTTTAGGATTGCCATGTCGGTTGATTTCCATCCGTCACGCCTGTCGTCATACCATGAGCTTTTCTTTAGGAGAGGTTTCATGGAATTCTCCATGAACTGCCATATTCCTGTGGCACCCGATCGTGATACAGCCGTTGCAACATAGTTTGACTCAACTATCGGGAGGTACTGCAGGTACAGCGGGAGGCCTTTTTCCGTAAGCTGCTGTATGATGTAGGGCCTGTACGGGGCAGAGTTCTGTATGGATTCAATCAGGAGTTTTCTTCCGTGTGCGCCAAGATACTGGTTGCGGTATTTCTCGGTCAGGGCATGGTCAACGCCGTCAAGACCTATTTCTTTACGCTGAATCCCTTTTTTCTGTGATTCTTCCTCTGGCGGAACAAATTCTGTTTCCGTGATTCCATTAGCCAGGTCCTCTGCCTCTGTTTTTTCCAGTTCCTCTTCCTGTTCTGCTGCATAGGTGTCGGTGGAGGAAGCGGCATCAGTTGAATTGTCTTCTCCTGCTGATTTTTCGTCTGAATTGGTATTTGTGGAAGCTGTCTCGGATTTGTTTGCCTCTGTGGGAGTTGATTCTTCCGGAGTATCTGTGTCGGGTATTATTTCCTCAAGAATTTCCTGTTCAAAAGGGAGGGGAGGAGGAAGATCGTCATTTTTCTTAGTCTTTGCCTTGGTAGCTGCCTGAACACAAAAACAGTTTATAATAAAAGCCGTGGCTATAATCTTCTTTATCTTGAAATGCATAAAAGAATTATAGTAGATAATTGATTTTTATTCTATGGGAAAGGTTTCAATTTATAATTTATAATTTACGCCCTCACTATTACGGCACAAAGTTTTGCTGGTTTTTCCGAAGGAAAAATGGGAGCTTCCGCGACCAAAGCAAAACTTTAAGAGCAAGCGAATGCTTGCGACCCTATTGAAAAAACAGTGCAAAAAGGGTATCTTGTCTCCTTGTGAGGTATTAGTATGGCTGTTGATGAGAATTTACAGAAAATCAGGCACAGTCTCGCACATGTTATGGCAGAGGCTGTATTACGTCTTATTCCAGAGACGAAGGTTGCGATTGGACCGGCTATCGACAATGGTTTCTATTATGACTTTGATTTCCCGACCGACCGCAAGCTGACAGAAGCTGATTTCCCTGCAATTGAAAAAGAAATGCGCAAGATTCTGGCAGGTAACTTTGATTTCGTTCAGAAGGAAGTGACCCGCGAGGAAGCCATGGAGATTTTCAAGGATCAGCCCTATAAGCTGGAGTTGATCAGGGATTTGCCGGAAGGTGAGAAGATTACAACATACACTCAGGACACATTCACGGATTTGTGTCGTGGACCTCATGTTCAGAATACAAAGGAAATAAACGCACAGAGCTTTAAGCTTATGAAAACCGCCGGTGCATACTGGAGGGGAGACTCAACCCGTCCTATGCTGAGCCGTGTTTACGCGGTTGCCTTCTACAAGCCGAATGACCTTAAGGATTATCTTACGATGCTTGAGGAAGCCGATAAGCGTGACCACCGCAAGATAGGCGTGCAGATGGATTTGTTCCACCTTGATCCAGAGGATCCGGGACAGATTTTCTGGCACTCAAACGGCTGGAGCATGTATGTTGTCCTTCAGGATTACATGAGGGAAAAGGTAAGGCGTGACGGTTATGTAGAGGTAAACACACCTGCAATAATGCCGCGTACTCTGTGGGAAAGAAGCGGTCACTGGGGACATTATCAGAAAAATATGTTCATCACCGAGAGTGAGAAGCGTGTTTTTGCAATCAAGCCGATGAACTGTCCTGGTGCACTTGAGATATTCAAGAGCAAAGTCCGCTCATACAAGGATCTTCCCCTGCGTATGGCAGAATTCGGTCACTGTGTCCGCAACGAGCCAAGCGGTACCCTGCACGGAATCATGCGTGTAAGGGGCTTTGTTCAGGATGATGCACACATTATCTGTACGGAAGAGCAGATTGAAGCCGAGGTAACAAAGTTCTGCAATCTTCTTAAGGACGTATACAAGGATTTCGGTTTTGACAAGAACCTTCTTGTTAAGCTCAGTACCAGGCCGGAGGATCATGTCGGTGACGATGCCACATGGGATCATGCAGAGGCTGCCCTTTCTGCCGCATGTAAGTCAGCAGGACTTGAATTTGAGATTCAGGAGGGCGAGGGTGCATTCTACGGTCCAAAGCTTGAGTTCACGCTGATTGATGCACTTGGACGCGAATGGCAGTGCGGTACGATTCAGCTTGACTATCAGCTTCCTTCTGCAGAACGTCTTGATGCCCAGTACATCGGCGCAGACAACCAGAAACATCATCCTGTAATGCTTCACAGGGCTGTTTTAGGCTCTCTTGAACGCTTTATGGGTATCCTGATAGAAAACTATGCGGGTGCATTCCCGACATGGCTGCATTTTGAGCAGGTTGCGGTTGTTCCTGTAAGCCCTGATTTCAATGACTATGCCGACAAGGTTCGTGATTTCCTGAGCTGTGCAAATATACGTGCAAACGCATATACAAGCGATGAGAACATGAAGTCCAAGATCAAGACAATCTCACAGGAGCATAAGACACCGTACATTCTTGTCGTGGGAGCAAAGGAGCAGGAGGAGGAGACAGTCACTTGCCGTTTCCGCTTCAGCTCACAGATACCGCAGAGGACATTCAAGCTGAATGAATTCCGCGATTATGTTCTGGACAAGGTAAGTACACACTATAACGGCATTTAATGGCAGGAAAGAAAAATGCCCTGCTGGACGAAGGGGCTTTAAGGGAAGTTTTTGAAAGGTTCAGGAAGCAGAATCCAGAGCCAAAGAGCGAGCTTATTGCCCCAAATGCCTACTGTTTTCTTGTCAGCGTCGTTTTAAGCGCACAGACCACAGATAAAGCCGTAAACAAGGCAACTGAGCCATTATACAGAAAAGTAAAAACCCCATCCCAGATGATTTCGCTTGGACGTGAAAATCTTATTTCATACATCAAGTCAATCGGACTCTACAGGAACAAGGCGGATCATGTCATGGCACTTAGCCAGCGCCTGATCGATGATTTTGATTCAAAGGTTCCGGATAACAGAGAGGATCTTGAGTCACTGCCCGGTGTCGGAAGAAAAACCGCCAATGTCGTCCTGAACGTGATTTTCGGTCAGCCTACTATGCCTGTGGACACGCACCTTTTGAGGATTTGCCCCAGGATAGGAATTGCAGAGGGAAAGACACCGCTTGAGGTTGAGCAGTCACTTTTAAAGAGGGTTCCTCCAGAATACATGCAGCACGCGCACCACTATCTTCTTTTGCATGGACGCTATACATGCACGGCAAGAAATCCGAATTGTGAGG
>JAGADS010000142.1 GCA_017613485.1 Treponema sp. | reverse complement strand
CCTGGTTTACACCCAGGTTGTCGGCGGTTCGATCCCGTCATCCTCCATAAACCAATTCGGGATGTAGCGCAGCTGGTAGCGCATCTGGTTTGGGACCAGAGGGTCGCTGGTTCGAATCCAGTCATCCCGACTAAATGCCCCTCGTTTTTGGGGCTTTTTTTATGTCGTATTGACAAAAAGAACTTTTGCATATACGATTAGAACATCGGTCACGGATGGGCGACTAGCTCAGTTGGTTAGAGTGCAAGCATGACACGCTTGAGGTCTCTGGTTCGATCCCAGAGCCGCCCATCGGTGGCCGATATTTTTTTTAAATTTCATTTTTGCCCTTGAAAAATTGTCATTTCAATATATAATCTTATATTTGAAGGGAAAATACATAAATAGAAAAATAACACCTCTTCGAATGAACAGTCTCAAGGAGTTTATATGGCACACAGCGAGCTTCAGATCAAGGAAATTGTCAGCCAGCTGACTTTGGAAGAAAAATGCAGCATGCTAAGCGGATCCGACTTCTGGCACACCAAGGCAGTAGAACGTCTGGGTATTCCTTCAATAATGGTCAGCGACGGTCCACAGGGTCTCAGGAAACAGGACGAGAACTCTCCGGGCGTAAATGACAGCATCAAGGCTATCAGTTTTCCATGCTCATGTGCCTCAGCATCATCCTTCAACAGGGAAACCCTCAGGAAACTCGGCTCCACACTGGGAGATGAATGTCAGGCCCAGAACGTATCTACAATACTGGGACCTGCAATCAACATAAAGAGATCCCCTCTCTGCGGACGTAATTTTGAGTACATAAGCGAGGATCCGTATCTTGCAGGAGAGCTTTCAGCATCATACATCAACGCGGTGCAGGAAAAGCATGTAGGAACAAGCCTCAAGCACTTTGCGCTCAACAATCAGGAATACAGGCGCCTTACAAATTCATCAGACTGTGACGTAAGGACAATAAGGGAGATTTACCTTCCGGCATTTGAGATTGCAGTAAAGAAATCCCAGCCAGCAACAATCATGCACAGCTACAACCTGATAAACGGAGAATATGCCGGAGAAAGCAAATGGCTCCTTACAGAAGTCCTCAGGAAGGAATGGGGATTCAAGGGCCTTGTCATGAGCGACTGGGGAGCCGTATGCACCAGATGGAAGGGTGTCATGGCAGGCGGAGACCTTGAAATGCCGGCTTCAGGCGGAATAAACGACAGGCTTGTTCTTGAAAAGGCAAAGAATGATCCTGAGCTTGTAAAGAAAATTGACGAGAGCGTCGAGCGCATACTCAAATGGGTCTATGACTTTGTGGATAACAGGGAGAAAGGTGAATTCGATTTTGACAAGCACCATGAGATTGCACGTGAGATTGAGGAGGATTCAATCGTTCTTTTGAAGAATTCAGGACTTCTTCCTCTGGACATGTCAAAAAAATATGCCGTCATCGGAGAATTCGCACAGAAACCGCGCTATCAGGGTGGCGGATCAGGTCACATCAACGCAAAGAAAGTTTCAAATGCAATAGACGCACTCAAAGCCGCAGGACTAAAATTTGAATATGCAAAGGGATTCCTCGCTGAACCGGGAAAGGATGCGGCAAAAGCCAAGGAAACAAATGCATCACTTGCAAAGGAAGCCATGGCAGTTTCAGAAAAGGCGGATGCTGTAATCGTATTTGCAGGTTTACCCGACAGTTTTGAAAGCGAAGGCTATGACCGCACGCATATGGACATGCCCCAGGAACAGAATGAGCTTATCGACTCACTTTGCAGCTCCGGAAAGAAAGTCATAGTGGTACTGCATAACGGCTCCCCTATTACAATGCCGTGGGTAGACAAGGTTGAGGCCATACTTGAGCTTTATCTTGGTGGAGAAGCTGTTGGAGAGGCATGTGCAAACGTATTGACCGGAAAGGTTAATCCAAGCGGAAAACTTGCAGAGACATTCCCACTCAGGCTTGAGGACACTCCTTCATACATGTCATTTGCTAACGACAAGACCCACACAAGCTATGGCGAGGGAATATTCGTCGGATACCGCTGGTATGACACACGCAAGATGAACGTACTCTTCCCGTTCGGTTACGGCCTGAGCTACACTACATTTAAATATTCAGACCTTCAGCTTGACAAAAGCGAGATGACAGACTCAGACACGGTAAAGGCAACGGTAACAGTGACAAACACAGGCTCTGTTGACGGAAAGGAAATCGTTCAGCTGTATGTATCAGACAAGACAAAAACCGCAGTCCGCCCGGTAAAGGAGCTCAAGGGATTTGAGAAAGTCTTTATTCCGGCAGGCAAGTCACAGAAGGTAAGCTTCGAGATTGACAAGCGCAGTCTTGCATGGTTTGACGTTGATATGAACGACTGGTATGCCTCCTCAGGAGAATACGAGATTCTTGTGGGACCGTCTTCCGCAGAACTCCCCTGTTCCGCCAAATTGAATTTCAAGACATCGGTTAAGAGGCCAATTAAAATCTCCGAGAACACGACTCTGGGTGACCTCTACAGTAACGAGAAGGCGGCTGCCATACTCAAGGGACTTCAAAAGTCTGCAATGCAGGATCTTGAGAATACCAGCGAAAGTGCCTCCGAGGCCCTTAATGAGGAGATGGGTGCTGCAATGATGGACGGTTCCCCGCTTAGAAACCTCATGGTCTGGGGACGTATGTCGCTTGAAGAATACAATAGCCTTGTTGAAAAATTAAAGGATGCTGTAAAATCGGAGTAATGATGAAAAAGCTTTATCAGTTTATACTTTTCGTTTTAGTGCTTCTCTTAAGCTCTTGTGAATTTGAAGACAAGAAAGCATGGGATATCTCATCTGACTGGAAGATCCACAACGGTGACAACCTGGCATGGGCAAACCCTGATCTGGACGACCGCGGATGGGATTCATGTCCTTCTTTGCTTGATACCATCACTTTCAAGGATTCCTCCAACAGATTGTGGGTAAGGAAAACAGTAAAAATCCCCAGTGCACTGGCAAATGACTCGGTATGGCTGGGAATAAGCAAGCTAAGTGCCGCCGCAGAAGTCTATGCCAACGGAATCTACATCGGAACAGTCGGCTCACTCAGGCAGAATCT
>JAGADS010000141.1 GCA_017613485.1 Treponema sp. | reverse complement strand
GTAACTTTTGAGTTCTCGTAGGAAATGTCGGCATTCAGTCCTGCAAGGGAAAGTGACACGCCGTATGGATTCTTTATGGCATAATCACAGTTGAACGTGATTCCCTCGGTATCAAGGGATTTGATTGAAATTCCTTCCATGCTCAACGAAGGGGTCTGCAGCAAATCACCTAAAGCACCAAGGCTTCCACATGAAAAAGTAAAGACAGAGACAGTTACTGCAAAAAGCAACGCAACAACAGAATTTCTTTTCATAATTTCCTCCACTTAAATATATATTTTACACTATTCAGGCTAGAAATTCTAGTGGACTTTTCCATTTTAGTGGGATATATTATAGGAAACAACGTACTATGGATTTGGGTGGATAAATGACTGTTAACGAGATAAAAGACCGCGCGCTTGAGTCATACGGAGATTTTCAGAGATACATAATCACGATTTTATGCGGAACCCCTAGGGATGAAATCGGTGCATTCTTTCCCCTGCAGATCACCGGACAGGCCAACGGAGACCCGGACATACTGCGTTACTCCAAGGCAAACACAGGCACAGGCTATTCCCTGGAAACCGAGACCATCGTCACAAGGAGCAAGGGACCGCAAACATATATCCGCAAGATTTTTTTTGCTACAGAAGACGACTATCTTTCGTTCATAGACAAAAAAGATGAGGTAAAGAACCTCCGCACCGCCATACTGATGCTTCAGAAAGACCGCAAGATCACAAAGGAGCAGCTCAAGGAATGGGCATTTGAGAACATACCGCATCTTGTTCAGGATTACAGGCAGAACGTAAAATTCTGGAGTGGAATCGCCATAAACGCTCAGGAAGAGACAAAGCCCAAAAAAACGGAAGAAACGGCCATATTTGAAGAACCGGTTGAAATATTCGAGCCACAGCCAAAAACACCTCCAAAAAAAGCACCAGAGCAGCCGAAAGTTCAACAGGAAAGGGAACCCATACCCGAAAACAGAATACGTCTCAAATATCCCGGACAGGAAAAACCGCGCTCATTCTTCATCAGATTTCGCACGCTTTCCATTGCAAACCCCGCACGGCTTGGAGCACTTGCCCCGGAAGAGATCTCTCTCACACTCAACGATTTCATTCACCTTGATCAGACTGATTTTCTGAGGGATATTACAACGGTAATACTTGTGGACACAGAGGGAGCATACCTTAGCTTTCCA
Source organism: Treponema sp. (assembly GCA_017613485.1). Next base: position 7,723 of record JAGADS010000141.1, on the reverse strand, counting down.
CGCACGGAAAACTGCCTCTGCATTTTTGCCAACTCATATACACTCAATGCATTAAAACTGTGCCAGTGGTTCACGCTTTATCGGCTGTTCTATTTCGGGACAATCAGTGAATTCGGCTTTGACATGCTTTCAACATTCAGAATCTCATTCCCCAAAACCGAACCGCTCTGCATGGATGATGAGACCCTCGTTCACTTTGCACAGTATCTGGAGAAAGGAACACCGCTCAAGAATAATTCAATTCCACGAAACCTTACGCAGCAGGAGAAAAACACATTTGCCGCACTAAGGCAGAACCCCGGGAAAAACCTTTTGAGCCAGGACCGCATACCCCCGGAATACATCCAGAATATAATGCACAACCTTCTGGAAGTTCTCCCGGAAGAATAACAGTCCTGCCACAAGCACTTACTTTCCGTATCTTAGGAGAAGCTCTGCCCTGTCGTTTATGCCTGTCTTAACGTAGATACTTGATATGTAGTTTTCAACCGCACGTCTTTTTATGCCAAGCTCTTCTGAAATCTGGTCGTTGGTATAATGCCGGACAAGAAGATCAAGGACAGCTTTTTCCCTGTTCGTCAGGGCATCTGTAATGGCAGTATACTTGAACAGATTTTTCTGAAGCTCATCCTGTATGAAAAGCTCCCCTTCAACTACCTTGTCCATGCACGAAAGCAGCTCGGCGGAAGAGGCATTCTTTGAGATATAGCCATGTGCTCCGTTCTGCACTGCATTCTGAACGACACCAGGTGCAAAATACATGGAGTATACGATTATCTTTATTTGAGGGTATTTCTCATGAATGTTTTTTACAAGAGAAAATCCTGTGTCCTCGCCATAAAAATTCAAGTCGGAAATCAATACAGACGGTAGCCTTCCCTCAACAGACAGTTTTTCAAGTTCCAGCATAACCTGATTGTGGTCGCCTGTGCTTCCAATGCAAATCCAGCCTGAGTTGTTCTCTATGTATGAAATCGTTCCAAGCCTGAGCATCTCATGATCGTCAACTATGTAAAAGCTTTTTTTCATATTCAAATCTCCAGCATAAAAATTGTCATTCCAAGCAAAAATCGTCATTCCGAACTTGATTCGGAATCTCATCAACAGATGCTGAATCAAGTTCAGCATGACACCATGCATCTAACTCCAGCATAAAAATCGTCATTCCAAGCAAAAACCGTCATTCCGAACTTGATTCGGAATCTCATCAACAGATGCTGAATCAAGTTCAGCATGACACCATGCATCTAAACCTCCAGGACAATTCTTGTTCCCGCATTCTCCTCGGAAAAATAAGTGACGCTTCCCTTAAGAAATTTCACGCGCTCAAAAATATTCCTCAGTCCAAAATGCATATCCTCAACATTCTCAAAAAATCCGCTGTTAATCTGATTCAATAATTTCTCATCCATTCCGCAGCCGTCATCCGTCACGATGATTTTAAGCCCGTCATTTTCCCCTTTCCTGAAAAGCACTGTTGTCTCACAGGCCCTTGCATGTTTCTGAATGTTCTGGAGGCTTTCCTGAATGATGCGGTAAATGTTCAAGAGCTCATCATCATTCCATTTGTCAAAATCAACGCTCGGCTCGCAGACAACACGGAACTGAAAATCCGTATGCTCAGGGTCAAAGAGTTTCTGTCCCAAAAGGTTGATTACAGGAATCAGGTTTTCTCCGTTTATTGCAGGGGGAGTAAGGTTGTAGCACAGTCTTCTTATGCTGTCTATGTTGTTATTCTGTGTCTTGATAATCTGAGCGGCCGCCTCTTTGTCATCAAGGTTTTCTGCCAGAAGCGATACGTAACGCAGGCTTTGTGCCACAGAATCATGCAGCTCCTGGCTTATCCTCTTGCGCTCTGCCTCCTGTACCTTGATTGAATGCTGAAGGAACTGCTCTGAATTGTAGATGATTTTATCCTTGCGTTTACTCTCCTTGGCATTTAGAAACACAAGAATGGCGGCTATCGTTATAATGGTCGCAATCAGGCAGATAAAATACTTAAAGAGAATCTGGTGCGTTTCCTCAAGGAGTCTGTTCTTTTCCTCAAGTTGAAGAATCATATTCTGTGCATCAGACAATGAAAGCTCGGAAATCTCTACGGTAGAATGTGAATCAGAAGATGACTCAGAAAGCGGTTTTTTCTCCAGACTGCATGAGAAGAGGACTATTGAAATCAAAAAGATGAAGGGAAGCTTTTTCATACTTTATTCTCAGATTCGCTAGGAAGCTGTACCCCCCCCGTACTTTTTTCTGTATAGCAGATTTTATTTTTGAATACAGCTTGAATATTCCAAAACCAGCAAAGGTTGTAATGATCCTGTCAAGAATCGTAACAGGGATACGTCCAAGAATGGCAGACGCAAGGAAACTGAGATTCTCGCCGTTGAATGCGAAGATAACCCTGTCATAAGCCAAATCCGACGATTACGACCAGAGCAATTTCAATTATGTGTTTAAAAGTTTTTTTCTCATTCATATTATATTCTCCCCTTTTATTTTTTGAATTATTATACAGCATACAAAAATACAAATCCAGTGAGTTTACGCACCGAATTTCAGTGAGTTAACTCACCGATTTTCAGTTTCTACAATTCTTTTAGCGTGACAACATAATATCTGTCTTTGCCTTTTATCGCTTTTTCAACTCCGCTTGTAACGCCTTTCCTTGAAAAAATCATGAAGTATTTATTCGGACGGTTTATGCTCAGGGAGGCATCCTCCAAATCCTTGAGCTGCCCCTCATTGAATTTTTTCTCTGTATATTTACTCTCGCAGAAAAGGGCGTTCTCCTCATCGGTTGCAATCAAATCTATCTCCTCCTGCCTTTTAAGGACCGGATTGTTACCCCACCAGCGCCCAAGATTCTCGGCAAAAAAAGGCATCTTGCCGTTGTAAAAAAGCTCCTTGAGGTATGCCTCGCAGATAGACTCGAAGCGATGACCGATAAATGTATTCAGGCTTTCCTTTGTAATCTCTCGCTCGTAAAACAGTTTCGGAGAGATTAGACCGTTCAGCATGTTCTGCTTCTTAAAAATGAACATAAAATAAAATGCAAAATAATTGTCGCAGATTGAATAAAGCGTATTGCGGCTGGTCTGTTTTTCACCGCACGGAACCTCCCTCTTTATGAAACCCAGGTTGCACAGCACGCTCATATACTTTGCGATTTTTGCAGGCTCCTCCCCCACCTTGTCCCTTATCTTTTCAAATGTCGATGCCCCTGCATTTATGGCAAGCATTATGCTCTTGTAAAAATACGTTTCCTTAAGCTCCATCCTAAGAAGCGTCTCTATCTCGTTAAAAAGAACTCCTGTGGTAGAAAGGCAGTGAGTGATTATGTTCTCCTTGATTGAACGGCTGTCGTCAAAAAGCGTAAGGTAAAAAGGAATCCCGCCCAGTATTGAATAGGCGCACAGAGCCTGCTCATCATTGTATTTGGGAAAGAACTCCCGCGCTTCCCTGTATGTGAACGGAAAAAGCTTAAGCTCGGCAGTCTTACGGCCATATAGTGGCTTTGATGAATTGTCGATTATATCCTCGATTACAGACACCTCCGACCCGCAGAGAATAAGGAAAATGTTTTTCTTCCTGAGGATTGTGTCTATTGCTATCTGAAGCCCTGAATCATACGCCGGATTTGAGCTGTAAAGATAAGTGAACTCATCGATTATGATTACAAGGCGCTCTTTGATTTCGGTTCTTTTGATAAAGGAATATACATCGCTCCATTTTTCAAATGAGTTAAGGAAATCTCCTGCATTCAGAACTTTATTTAGCTCGTCACAAAAATTCTTTACGTTTGTTTTTTCCGAGGATTTGTCGCCTGTAAAATAAACTGTGTTTTTTGAGTGCAGGCCTGCAAAATGACCGAGAAGATAAGTTTTACCTATCCTGCGGCGGCCATGCAGAATGAGCATCTCAAAATTCCTGGAATTATAAAGCTTTTCCAAAAAACTGAGTTCAGCTGCCCTGCCGATGAATATCTCGTTTTCCTTATCCATTATTTACTCCAAAGTAATTTACTCTAGAGTAAATTATATAGCAACAGAAGTTTTGTTTCAAGAACCCCGGCATTTACCGCCCCGCCACACAAAAAAAAGCCGGCAGGATTATTCCCACCGGCATAAGGTCAGATACTTATCGCATCTGCTTAATTAACAACATTTAGTTTCCAAAACAATCGTAAAAAAATTCAATATGATCACTAAAACTGTTACCAACATCAATTTCAATATCATCACCATATTTAGCCACAGTCACATCATCATTTGAAGTAATGCCTTCTAGATATTCTTCAAACTCTTCCTCTTCTCGAAAAGAACCTTCTTCACCCGTAAAACTGTAAGTAGGAACATCACCTTCACCTTCCTTATATAATTTCTTATAATAAACAGTAGGACCCAGCCCCAGATCTGCCCGATATTCCATCCAATCATTCCATTCGGGGCTTACCTTGGTATACGTAGTTGATGTATGGTTAAAACTATTTGGATCTGGATATACATACACTTTGACTTCTTTTATGTTGTATGCTCTTGCACCTGCTACTGTTGTTCCACCACCTGATTCTGGACTATTTGAGCATCCGATAAATGCACAGCCCAAAAGCAATGCCGCCAATACAACCATAACCTTAGAAAATCTTTTCATTTTGTTTCTCCTTGAATAAAGATTTAATTTTGTGATTATAATATACCCCCCCGTATAATAATTCCAGTGAGTTTTACCCACTGAAATTCAGTGAGTTTACGCACCGAAATTCAGTGAGTTAACTCACCGATTTTTGGGATTTTGCGTTTTTCAACCGAATAATGCGGTTACCCTTGCGTTTTTCAACCGAATAATGCTATAATTTGTACGAGGGTAAAAAAAATGGAAAGAAAAGCTCTTGGGAAACTGATTGAATGGAAGAACAAAAAAACAAGGAAACCGCTTCTTGTAACAGGAGTCAGACAGTGCGGAAAAACCTATCTTATCAAGGAATTCGGCTCGTCTCAGTTTGAAAGCCTTGCATATTTCAATTTTGACGGCAACAATGCCATAAAGACAATCTTTGACTATGATTTCAACACAGCACGGATTCTTGATGAGCTTTCCACGGTTATTTTAGGTCATAAGATAGAGGCAGGCAAGACACTTGTTGTTTTTGATGAGATTCAGGACTGCCCCAGGGCGATTCAAGCTCTCAAATATTTCTGCGAGGGAATGCCTAGTCTTCATCTGATTGCGGCGGGATCGCTTTTGGGTGTGGCACTCAGGGAAGAGGGCATCTCGTTTCCGGTCGGCAAGGTTGAGCGGCTTGAAATGTTCCCGATGAGCTTTGAGGAATTTGTAATTGCGGACAGCGGGCAAAAATATATAGACGGAGTGAAAAGTTTTGACTTGCAAAGGGAAATCACAGAGCTTTACAAATCACCACTGGAAAAATATCTGAAGAACTATTACATAGTGGGCGGAATGCCGGAAGTCGTGCGCACATGGATTGAGACCCATGACTATAAACAAGTTGATGAGGTTCAAGATCAGATTCTGAAGGATTATGCTGATGACTTCGGAAAACATGCCCCGGCAGAAACAGCAATTAAAATCAGACAGATCTGGAATTCAGTCCCGGTACAGATTGCAAAGGAAAACAACAAGTTCATTTTCTCACATGTAAAGGAAGGAGCACGTGCGAAGGATTTGGAGAATGCCCTTGAGTGGCTTGTAAATGCAGGTCTTGTCTACAAGCTGAATCTTGTCCAGACACCTCAGCTTCCGCTTGAAAGCATGAAGGATGAAACTTATTTCAAAGTCTACATGGCGGACGTTGGACTCCTTAGAAAAAAGTCAAATGTGAATTACAGGACAATTCTGGAAGATGACAATTCATACATCCAGTTCAAGGGAGCGTTCACGGAAAACTATGTGATGACGCAGCTGAAATGCGAGGGTATTCCCTGCTATTTCTGGCGTACTAAGGCCGATGCCGAGATCGATTTCATATCTGATTACGACGGAGTGATTTTCCCCCTCGAAGTTAAATCCGCGGACAACACCAAAGCAAAAAGCCTGCATCTTTTCTGCACAAGATATAGCCCGAAATTCGCATTCAAGCTTTCACTCAAAAACACCGGCAACAACATGGACGGTAATACCCATATATGGAGCCTCCCGCTGTACATTATATTCAAATTGAAAAAATACATTAAAGATTGATGTGTGAAACTCTTAAAAATTTTTTTCTTTTTTTGGGAAAATGTGTTATAATATAGTGTATGAGACTTTTCAATTATAAAAGATTATTCAGACATGTGTGTTTTATCCTCATCTGCGCCGCATCCTTTCTTATCTTTTCATGCAAGAAGGAAAACAGGCTTTTGGGTAAGTGGACTGCAAGCAACAATGTCTCAAGCTATGAATTCCAGGACTCGGATTACAAACTGAACATAGACATCATGTTCACGACTATCTGCATCAAGGGCACTTATCGGATAGACGGCGATAAATTCTATACCACCGCCAAGCAGACTTCCTACGACAACGGGCAGACATGGGCAAAAAACAAGGGCGAACTGATTCCGAAAGATGAATATGAGGGAAAAATCCAGTTTAACGATGACGGCACCATCACAATTGACGGTCTGGTCTACACAAAATCCTAATTTTTTAAATGCAGAATCCTCTGATTTGAAGAGCCCCGGAACATAAGGTTCAAATCCTTCAATTCCAGAACAAAAGGTCCGTCCACAAGAACATCTATGCAGGAGAGCATGTCCTGAGTACATTCAATATGCTTTTTTCCGTTCTTCGGCAGAAGGTCAACGTCATAGACATAGCCTGTATAGCACCAGATTGTCTTTTTGGGATATGTTTCCCTTACTCTATGTAAAAACGGTGCCAGAACCCTCTGATTTTCCTCCTCAAAGGGTTCCCCTCCCAGCACCGTGAGACCGCTTATGTATTCAGGTGCAAGATACGACAGAATTTCGTCTTCCGTGTCTTTTGTAAACACCTTTCCGAACTGAAAATCCCATGTCTTCGTGTTGAAGCAGCCGGGGCAATGAATCCTGCAGCCCGACACGAACAATGATACGCGTACACCCTCTCCGTCTGCAATGTCAGTTCTCTTTATTTCCCCGTAATACATGGTTATAGATGCAGTACCCGCTCCTTGATTTCCTGGGTACGTCCCTGGTTCCAGTACTGAGTTCCAATATAACCGCAAGTACGGCGTGCCACGTTCATGGTTGCCTGGTCATGGTTTCCGCAGTTGGGGCATTCCCACACCAGCTTTCCGTCCGCATCGTTAATAATCTGAATTTCTCCAGTATATCCGCATTTCTGGCAGTAGTCGCTCTTTGTGTTCAGCTCTGCATACATGATGTTGTTGTATATGTGGCGAAGCAGCGTCATAACCGCCGGGATGTTGTTCTCCATGTGCGGAACCTCAACATACGAGACGGCTCCTCCCGGTGACAGCTGCTGGAATTCTGACTCAAACGTAAGCTTTGTAAAGGCATCGATCTTCTCGGTTACGTTTACGTGATAGCTGTTAGTGATATAGTTCTTGTCGGTGACACCCGGTATGATTCCGAAGCGCTTTTTAAGGCACTTTGCAAACTTGTATGTGGTGCTTTCAAGAGGTGTACCGTAAACTGAATAATCTATGTGCTCTGCTTCCTTCCATTTCTTGCAGGCATCGTTCAAGGAATGCATTACCCTGAGAGCAAAAGGCTTTCCT
>JAGADS010000140.1 GCA_017613485.1 Treponema sp. | reverse complement strand
GAGGGCGCATATAATAGATACTTCTACAAGGACACAAGATATCAGATTTCTGCAGTCAATGTAACAGATCTTCTGTATAGTGAAACATACGACGGAACTATGTATTTTGTCGGCGATCATGCAGATTCCGGATGGACAAAATTTATTCCTCTTGCATACGATGAAAAAACAAAATACTGGACATATGAGATTGAACTCAAGGCAGATCGTGAGTATAAATTCAAACTGTCAAAAGATGAGTCTCTGAATGATGCATGGGGAAAATGTGCCGATGAAGAATCAAAATTGTGTTCAGGGGGGGACGAAGCAGTATTGAGAGTAGAGAGTGGAGGTGTGTACCTTTTGAAGGTGGCAGTAAATCCGTTCAATCAGGAAAAGCTTGATTACACTTTGGCAAAAATAAATTTTGATGCTTTATATTTTGTGGGTAATTTTAGTGAATCTCAAACATGGAGTCAGTTCCTTCCTTTTGAATACAATGAGTTGAAAAAAGTTTGGACCAGGGAACTTAATGTTACTGAAGCAGATGCTAGCGGAAATCGAGAATTCAAGATTACGCAGAAGGATAATTGGAATGGTCCGACCCCTTGGGGAAAATGTCTAAATGCAGAGGCTGACAAACTTTGCATTAACGTTGAGCAGGATGGTAATGCAGTTCTACCGATTTCGGAAGCTGGTATATACATCATAACTTTAGAGGGAAGTGCTTTATCTCCTGAATCCTTAAGTATTAGTTTAAAAAAGGCAGGTCATTACGAGTAGTTTTGTGATTACTGTCTTGAATTAACTTGGGGAAATATTTTTGAAAGTGCTGGTTTACTTATTAAATCAGCATTTTTTAGAGGCTTCTGGCATGATAGTGAAAAATTATGCTGACTGAATTGACTGTTAGGAGTTGAAAAAGCCACCTGTTATCCTTTAATGTATTATTAACCAAACCATTACTTAAAGGAGTGCTAACAGATGGCTTCAGCTGATACATTATGCAAGAAATTGCTCGGTGTCAAGTCCGCAGTTGTAACCGGACACGATTTTTATCAGGATTCAGACGGACTTAACCATCTTCGGATTCATGCTCGACCAAGTAAAAGGCATGAGAACGATTGTCCATTCTGCCATCGACATTGCAGGTTTTACGATATTCAGACAAATTCTCCCCGTATCTGGCGTTCCCTTGACTGGTGCGGAACTCTGGTAGAGGTTCAGTATCGTACCCACCGCATTGAGTGTCCGGAGCACGGAGTCCCTGTTGCAGATGTTCCATGAGCTTATCCCGGAAGTGGCTTCACCAAAGACTTTGATCTGACTGTAGGATGGCTTGCTGTCTATTTACCGCGTAGCACGGTTTCTGAATATATGAGGATTGATTGGGAAACTGTCGGCAGATGCGTTCACCGCACCTTGAACGTCATCGAACCTGAGCGCTCCAAACGTCTGGACAACCTTGTCAACATTGGTATTGACGAGACCAGTTACAGGAAGGGGCAGAAATACATTACGGTCATTGTCAACCACGATACAAATACGGTAGTTTGGGCTGCCCAGGGACATGGGAAGAAGGTTCTTGAGCAGTTTTACCGCCAATTGACTCCGAAACAGCTTTCCAGCATACGTGTGGTTACGGGAGACGGAGCCAGATGGATTACTGATTGCGTTAATGAGTTCACGCCTGAATGTGAACGTTGCATTGATCCTTTCCATGTCGTTGAATGGGCGATGGAAGCTTTGGATGAAGTCCGCCGGGAAGCATGGCGTGAAGCTCATGCCAAAGCCGTACAGGCAGAAAAAGCCAACCCAAGAGGGAGAGGCCGACCGAAATCCGATGATCCTGAAGCTCAGAGCATTGCTGATGCCAAAGCAAAAGCAGAACAGATCAAAAAATCGGCCTTCACTCTAGGGAAAGCTCAGGAACACTTAACGGAGAATCAGAAATTGAAACTCGCCATGATAGCAGAGAACGATAAACGGCTTTATCGAGCTTACAGTTTGAAGGAACACCTGCGTCTGCTCCTCAAACACAAAGATACTGCAGAAGCTGAGGCTGAATTGAAACGCTGGATTTGGAGGTCCAGTCATAGCAGAATCTCAGCCTTTAAGGAACTGTATAAAAAGATTAAAAGGCATAAGAATCACATATTGAATACCATACGGCTTGGCATGAGTAACGCGAGGATAGAAGCGACCAATAATAAGATCAAGCTGATCATCCGTAAGGCTTACGGCTTTCGCAATATCCAAAACATGCTGGATATGGTGTACCTGGTTTATTCTAATTTAAGGGTACAGTTACCCAACAGAAAAATGAAATTGGTTAGATCCGCATAAAGACTAGTGACGTGGGGATTTTTTTCCCACTATCATACCCGAAGAGCCTATAAAACTTACACATACTTCTAAAGTTTTTTATGTATTTTTAGATTTATTTTAACCTGTAATAACAAGTATTTTTTCCAGCACCTTCACGTTTGAGCTCGCCCGACACTACCATATTTCTCAGAGCACCTTCAATTGAACTTATACTCAGTGAAGGACATTGTTCTCTTATATTCTGTTTCGTAAACCTACCGATTTTATTCTGAGCTGCCATTCTTACCATATCTAAAGCCGAATGTTTAGTTTCAACAATAGCAAATCTGTCAGCAAAATCTTTGTACGCGGAAAGAATCGTACCCAGCAGGTATTTTACAAACGGAATTGGATCATCACGTCCTTCATGCCAACCATCCTGTGATGCCGCAAGTGCATCATAATAAAGATCCTTATTTTTGGCGATTTTTGCTTCTAAAGAAATATACCTGCCAACATAAAATCCGCTCCGGTAAAGAAGAAGTGTTGTCAGAAGTCTGCTCATTCTGCCGTTACCGTCATTAAAAGGATGAATACATAAAAAGTCATGAATAAAAATCGGAATAGCAATTAACGGCTCAAGTTCCATATTTCCTATGACACGATTATACTCCTCACATATACGATCCAAAGCATCAGGCGTCTCATAGGGGGCCAGAGGAGTAAAGAGAGTTTCGGTATGACCATCAGGATATGTTGCACTAATGTAATTCTGCACCGTTTTTGTTCTGCCTGCTATCGGGTTATTCATGTGACTATACAGAATTTTATGCAGTTGCAGAATGTAGTTTCTAGTGATGGGAATTGCATCAAAACTCTCATGGATAATTCCCAAAACATCCCGGTAGCCGGCTATTTCCTGTTCATCACGGTTTTTAGGTGTCGTTTTTTTCTCAACAAGTTGTCTGATACGAGTACTGGTGGTTACTATGCCTTCTATGGCATTCGATGCTTCAGTACTCTGTATTTTCGCTATTTCAACCAACTTTTCCAATTCCTGAGGTCGTTGTTTCAGATACATTTCCTGCTTTCCGACCTCACGATATATAGCCGCAATCATTCCAAGAAGTTCAGAATCCCACTTTTGATCTTTGATCAAAGAATAATTAAATTGTCGCATTCCTATACCCTTTTATATTCCCTTAAATTATAGCATAAACCAAGGGAATATTGTAGATGATAAGGGAATAAAGCAAAATCAACCAGTCGTATGTAGTAATTTCACAAACAAAAACAGCCTGAGTGTTTTCCGACTGTCATTAAATTACACCTCTACTTCAATCCCGGACTTGAACATCACCTTAAAGTGATCATCGTAAACTGTGATATTTTCAATCAGCCTTCGTACAAGGGTATCATTGAACTCCTGAACCTCAGTGCTCTGTTCGGATAGGAATGATTCCAGTTCCCCAAGTTTTGCACGAGCTCCTTCCTTGTTCGCATCCTCGAGCAGAAGATTATGTTTTTCCTCCCGGAGTTTGATGATCTCATCCCCCAGAGCATCGCAGTTCTGCCGTGCCTTAGTCATTCTGATGAACTGTTTTTCCTTTTCTCTGATTTGCTCATCAATCATAGCAACGGCTAGTGAATTGCTGTTCCCGAGCACTTTCTCAATGTTGGTTTTAAGCTGTGGCAGGAAATCCCCCTGCTTGGCAAAAAAAACTGTTGATAGCTTTTATCACCACAGCATGCAGATCTGTTTCATTTACCGTTCTTGCCGGGCAGTCTATTTTTGATTTCTTTTTGTGAATTCTGGAAAGGCATCTCCAGACGATTTTCTTTTTCCCATGAATGTCCCAATGGGTGCGCTGGAAAACTTCTCCGCAATGGGCACAATACACGATGTTGGAAAGAGCAAATTTGCCACTGTACTGTCTGCGTCTGCCGACATTTGTTTCAAGTTTTGCCCTTCTGGCCATTTCCTCCTGAACCCGCATAAACAGTTCCTTCGGGATGATGGGATCGTGGCTATTCTCAACATAATACTGAGGCACAAGACCTTTATTCACAACTCGCTTTTTAGACAGAAAATCAGTTGTGACGATCTTCTGAAGCAGAGCATCGCCCATATATTTTTCGTTTCTGAGGATCTTGTGCAGAGTTGACGGACGCCAGATTTCACTCCCGGCAGCCGTCTTAATACCGTCAGCGGTTAACCCTTTGCCGATGATACAGTAGCTCTGCCCTTCCAAATATTCACGGAAGATGCGTTTTACCACCTCGGAATACTCCTTGTTTATGATGAGGTTACCGTAATCATCTTTGTCGTACCCCAGTAATATGTTACAGTTAAACTTCACCTTGCACTTCTG
>JAGADS010000139.1 GCA_017613485.1 Treponema sp. | reverse complement strand
GTCTGGATATTTCTAACATAAAATCTGAAAGTGAAATAAGGGAAACGTCGTTAGACGTTTCGAATCCGTGTGACAATTTTATAATTGCTTCAGAAACCTGTGCCATTGACGCGGTGAACGGTCAATTTCTGCGTGACGTGGAGCCGGGTGAAATTGTCGTAATTTCCAAAGATGGAATACACTCCATAAAATATGCAGATGAGAATAAACGTACATGTATTTTTGAGTATGTCTATTTTGCAAGACCTGATTCTGTAATCGACGGAATATCTGTCCAGGAGGCAAGGTATGAAATGGGGAAGGTACTTGCTCAGGAATCCCCTGTGGAGGCTGATGTCGTAATCGGTGTTCCAGACAGCGGACTAGGTGCGGCTCAGGGATATGCGAGGGCAAGCGGTATTCCCTATGGCATGGGCATCATCAAGAACAAATATATCGGACGTACATTTATCGCTCCCACTCAGGCAGAACGTGAGAACATGGTTTTTGTAAAGCTCAATGCAATACGAAGTGACCTGGAGGGAAAGCGTGTCATTGTAATAGATGACTCAATAGTACGTGGAACTACAAGCCGTCGTCTTGTTCAGATACTGCGGAGAGCCGGAGCAAAAGAAGTTCATTTCCGTGTCTCTTCACCTCCCGTAAAATTTCCCTGTCATTTAGGCATTGACACTCCAAGTAAAGCCGAACTTATATCAAGCACACATGAACTTGAGGCTATACGCAAGGAAATTGGCTCAGACTCTCTTGCCTTTATTTCACTTGATGGCATGAAGAGGGCGTTAAGCTCATGCTGCCCTGAAAAAGAAAAGTGCTGCGATGAATGGTGCGAGGGATGTTTTAACGGTGAATATCCTGTTTGATATTAACCGTAAGTCTTGATGATTTTTTCTGCAACGGCTGTTTTCTTCAGGCCATTGTCCATTGCGTCTTTTTCTATGAAGCGGTGTGCTTCCTGCTCTGTCATGTTCATGTTCTGCATAAGGAGCATTTTTGCACGGTTCACAAGCTTGATTTCCTCCATCTTATCCTTGAGCTGTGTAGTGCGGCTGAACATAACCTGTGTCTTATACTGAACCGCTATGGCAATCTTAAGCATATTGTAAAAGTAGAACATGTCAAAGGGTGCGACTGCCGTAAGTATTCCACATATCTCAACCCTGTGGCTTACCTGCTCAAATAATTCAGAAGGTGTCAGTAAAAGCACTGTACTGAGCGAATCTGAGATGTCAAGTGCAAAATCAGTTCCTTCTCCCTCTGCGTAATCAACAATCACGATGTTATAGACGCGTTCTGCAGTGAGTCTGCGTGCCTCGTTGAAATCATCAAGAAACGTTGTCTCAAAAACCGGCGGTAACAGTATCGGCTTTAAGGATTGAGTAAGTTTTGAATCTCCTGTAACAACTAAAATGCTGTGTGTGTCTTCTGTCATTCTAGAATCCAAGAACATCCTTAAGGAACTTGCTTTCTTCTGCTATTTTTCTTGCAGAGTCACGTGTGTCTGGCAGAGCAGAGAGTTCTGTTTTAGTCGTATCTAAAAGATTTTCGTTTATCGGTTCTGGCGGCTCCATATTGTTTTTGATTCCGTCCAATGCCGCATGAATCAGAAGTGTAAAGACAAGATAAACATTACACTCGCTGTCAGGTGTCCTGATTTCCAGTCTGCTTGGCATTCCGTTTGTTGTAGCGGGTACACGTATGAATGTTGAACGGTTTTCCCTTCCCCAAGCGATATAGCAAGGAGCTTTGCTTGCCCCAAGCCTGTTGTAGGATGCCTCAGTACAGTTCATGTAATATGTAAGCTCTCGTGCATGTTTAAGAATACCTGCAAGCACATTAAGTTTCTTGTCTTGCTTGGAGCATGAGATGTTGATGTGGAAACCGCTTCCTGGTTTGTCGGAGATAGGCTTTGGTGAAAAATCAGCATAAAGGCCTGCACTTGCGGCACGTGTACGGACAATCCATTTGAATGTTGATGCGTTGTCTGCTGCGGTAAGTGCATCTGAATAATGGAAGTCAATCTCATTCTGACCGGGACCTTCCTCGTGATGGCTTGCTTCCGGCTGCATTCCCATCTGCTCAAGTGTAAAGCATATTTCACGGCGGATGTTCTCACCCTTGTCTTCCGGTGCAATATCCATGTAACCTGCGTTGTCAAAAGGAATCTTTGTAGGCTCGCCTTTTTCATCAAGCTTGAATAGATAGAATTCTATTTCAGTGCCAAAACTGAATTCAATTCCGAATTCATCGCGTGCTTTCTTAACTGCATTGGCAAGAAGCGTGCGGCAGTCTTTTTTATATGGAGTTCCATCAGGATATGAAATCGTGCAGAACATGCGGACAACCTTGCCTGTGGTGGGTCTCCAGGGAAGAACAGAAAGTGTCGTAGGATCCGGGTGCAGAAACAGGTCAGATTTTTCAGGAGTCTCAAATCCGAAAATCGCAGAGGCATCAAAACTTACTCCATTGTCAAAGGCATTCTGCAGCTGTCCTGCCATGATTGAAATATTTTTCTGAACACCACGCAAATCAAAAAAGGCAAGACGGATAAACTTTACATCCTCTTCCTGAACATACTCCAGAACTTCGTCTACTGTATACATATTAACTCCTATATTCATTATAGATTATTATAAACACGCTTTCAAGAACTCGACAAAAAGCGGACCTGCGTTGTTAGGTCTGCTCTTAAACTCAGGATGAAACTGAACTCCCACATGGAATTGTCCTTCAATTTCGACGGCTTCAACAAGAGTACCGTCGGGGCTTGTGCCGCTTATGGTAAGGCCTGCATTTTTCATTTGCTCCCGGTAATCGTTGTTGAACTCATAGCGGTGCCGGTGCCGCTCGTGGATGACAAGAGATTGTCGGGTCAAGCCCGACAATGACATTTTGTCGGTCTTGCCATAAATGTCGTTGTGAACAATGTCATGCTCGGGCTTGCCCCGGGCATCTTTATATGCCCTTTCCAGTAGTGTTCCTTCTTTAACAACACAGGGGTAGCTTCCAAGCCTCATCGTACCGCCTTTAATCACGCCTTCCTGATCTTTCATCAAGTCAATGACAGAATGTCCGCACATCTCGTCAAACTCACGGCTGTTGGCATCTGCATATCCAAGAACTGAGCGTGCAAACTCAATTACGGCAATCTGCATTCCAAGACATATTCCAAAATAAGGAATTTTATTTTCCCTTGCATAACGGCATGCACTTATCATTCCCTCAATTCCACGGTGACCGAAACCTCCCGGAAGAATTATGCCCTTGCAGTCCTCAAACGCAGAGGCGGCATTTCCATCTGTCAGGCTGTCAGAATCAACCCATTTTATATTTACGTTTTTTCCGACTACAAAACTCGCATGGTTCAAGGATTCAATTATGCTCAGGTATGAATCATGGAGCTTTACATATTTTCCAACAAGTGCAATCTGAATCTCACCGTTTCTTGCATGGATTCTTTCCACCATCTTTGACCATTCGGAAAGTGCCTCGTCATCTATCTTGTTTTCAAGGCCAAGGTCACGGCATACAACATCGTCCATTCCCTGTGCATGAAGCATCAGAGGGACCTCATAAAGGCTCTTGCATGTAGTGTTGTTGATAACACAGTCTTCACCGACGTTGCAGAAAAGGGAAATCTTTTTTCGTATGTCATCTGGAATATCCTTGTCGCATCGGGCAACAATGATGTCAGGATGAATACCGACTGCCATAAGCTCCTTTACAGAATGCTGTGTGGGCTTTGACTTATATTCATCTGAACCGCTGATATATGGAACAAGGCATACATGGATAAAAAGACAGTTGCGCCGGCCTACCTCAAGTGCCAGCTGACGTATTGCCTCCAGGAAAGGCTGGCTTTCTATGTCTCCGATTGTACCGCCGATTTCAACAATGCTTACATCCGCACCGCTTACCTCTGCATTCTTTAAGACAAAATCCTTTATCTCATTTGTGACGTGCGGAATAATCTGAACTGTCTGACCAAGATATTCTCCCTGACGCTCTTTGTTCAGGACATTCCAGTAAACACGTCCGCTTGTGAGGTTGGAATATTTTGTAAGGTTCTCATCTATAAAACGCTCGTAGTGCCCAAGATCAAGATCAGTTTCCGCTCCATCATCAGTTACAAAAACTTCTCCGTGCTGAAAAGGACTCATAGTACCGGGATCGACATTCATGTAAGGATCAAGTTTCTGTGATGCAATCTTGAGTCCCCTGCATTTTAAAAGACGACCGAGACTTGCAGCTGTAATTCCCTTGCCAAGTCCTGAAACAACTCCACCTGTAACAAAAATAAATTTAGACATAATATCCCATCCTTTTTTTATACTTCCAAATGATTTATATCCACTAGACTAGAGTTATCCAATGTGAAAGGAGATGCCAGACAGTCAGCCAGGGCATTTGCCGTATCTATTGCAGTAAGACAGTCTATGTCACGCTCTACAGCAAGACGGCGCAGCTTTACGCTTTCTGCAACAGGATCCCTTCCTTTGGCTGATGTCGATACAACATAGACAATCTTTCCGCTCTCTAAAAGCGTCATCACGTTGTCATTGTAATTCTCATGCACTTTTGCAACATGTGTTACAGGCATTCCGCTGCGTTCAATCGTTGCGGCGTTTCCTGTTGTGGCATAGAGAGTGAAGCCCAGATTGTAGTATTTGCGGGCAAGGGCAGGTAGTTCAGGAAGATCGCTTTCTCGGACTGAAAATAAAATGCCATATGAATTGTCATTGTCGGACTTGTTCCGACAATCTTTTTTAGAAGAGATTCCCATGTCAAGCACGGGAATGACATTTTGATCACTGGATATGACATTTTGAATAGGCCTGATCATCTTCCATCCTGCTGCTGCCATCCCCTTGAAGATTGCCTCTTCCCTGGTTTTTGCAATGCCCAGAACTTCTCCAGTTGATTTCATCTCTGGTCCAAGGTGGGTATCGACATCCATCAGTTTCTCAAAGCTGAACACAGGAACCTTGACGGCAAAATAATCAGGCTTACGGTAAAGTCCTGTGCCATATCCCAGGTCACGGACTTTTTCTCCTAGCATGGCACGTGTAGCAAGCTCTATCATAGGAACACCGCTTACTTTGCTGAGATAGGGAACAGTACGGCTTGAACGCGGGTTTGCCTCTATGATGTAAAGGTCATTCTCATAAATCAGATACTGAATGTTTACGAGCCCCTTTGTGCCCAGTGCAAGAGCAAGGTCTGTGGACTGACGGATAATCTTGTTTTCTATCTCATCGCTGAATGTTCCGGGGTACACTGCAATGGAGTCGCCTGAGTGAATGCCTGTGCGCTCAACATGCTCCATGATTCCCGGAATAAGGACATCCTCTCCGTCGCAGATGCAGTCAACCTCAAGCTCTTTTCCTTCCATGTATTTGTCGATAAGAACCGGATTCTCTATTCCACCGCGCAGGATGATTTTCATGTATTCCTTTACGTCGGCATTGTTTCGGGCAATAATCATGTTCTGGCCACCGAGTACATAGCTTGGACGCATCAAGACAGGATATGAGATTCGGGCTGCGGCTTCCAGTGCCTCGGCTTCCGTGAAAACAGTCAAACCTTTAGGTCTCTTTATGTTAAGACGGTCACAGAGTTCCTCAAAACGCTCACGGTCTTCGGCAAGGTCAATTGCATCAGCGCTGGTTCCAAGAATATTTACTCCCTGACTGTCAAGGTATTTTGCCAGCTTGATAGCGGTTCCTCCACCGAATGCAACTACAACTCCAAGCGGTTTTTCTACAGCAAGCACATTCATGACATCGGGTGGTGTAAGCGGCTCAAAGTAAAGACGGTCGGCAGTGTCAAAATCAGTGGAGACGGTCTCCGGGTTGTTGTTTATGATGGCAACATTATATCCGAGTTTTTTTAATGCCTGCACGCATTGAACCGATGCATAGTCAAATTCGATTCCCTGTCCTATGCGGATAGGCCCTGAACCAAGAACAACAATGGTTCCTTTTGAATTATCTGCCATAAAAACCTCTGAAAAACGAAAAGGCGACACCGATATTAACCGATGTCGCCCTTGACTTCTTCCCTCTATAATATCACTTTTGCATGATTTAGGGAAGATGTGCGGGAAAGTTTTTTTTCTTACTGTAGGGATATGCAAAAAAAAAGCGGCACCGTATGAAACAATGCCGCCTTTTGAAATATGCTTCCGTATTACTTTAAGTTAATGATTGACTTGTCATAATCTGCAGGAGGTACATATCCCATGAGAGTCATGAGAGTGCTTGGCCAGCTTGAGATTCCAAGTCCGTCATTGAGCTTTGTATTGTCATATTCGCCCTTGTATTCCGGGTCATAGATGATTCCTGGAACTGGGTTGAGTGAGTGGCTTGTCTTTGCCTTTGGTTCACCGTCGCTGTCTTTCTTTACGCTGCCGTCCTTTGCGTGCTCGTACATATCGTCTGAGTTTCCGTGGTCAGCAGTAAGACAGAGAATTCCACCTGCCTCCTCAATAGCTGCCTTAAGGCGTCCAAGCTGAAGGTCCATGCCTTCCATGGAACAAACTACTGCATTGAATACGCCTGTGTGTCCAACCATGTCTCCATTCGGGAAATTCAAACGGATGTGGTCATATTTTCCAGACTTGATTGCTTCGATTACCTTGTCTGTGATTTCTGCACACTTCATCCACGGACGCTGCTCAAAAGGAACTACGTCAGACGGAACTTCGATATAGTCCTCAAGCTTCTCGTCAAACTTACCCTGCTTGTTTCCGTTGAAGAAGTATGTTACGTGACCGTACTTCTGTGTCTCAGAAATTGCAAGCAGCTTGACACCTGTCTTTGTAAGATATTCGCCCATTGTGCGGTCAATGCTCGGCGGGTTTACAAGATACTGGGCCGGAACATGTGCATCACCGTCATATTCCATCATACCGGCATATTCTACGGCTGGAACTCTTACACGGTCAAACGGAAGGTCTCCGCCCTTTGGTGTTTCAAATGCACGTGTCATTTCGAGGGCACGGTCACCGCGGAAGTTAAAGTAAATTACGCTGTCACCGTCTTCGATTGTACCGACAGGCTTTCCGTCCTTTGCTATCACAAACTCATGCATATCCTGATCAAGAATGCCAGGAACCTCTGAACGGTATGTTTCGATTGCTTTAGTTGCGCTTTCAAACCTGCGGCCTTCTCCAAGAACATGAGCCTTCCATCCGCGTTCTACCATGCTCCAGTCTGCATTGTAGCGGTCCATTGTCATATACATGCGTCCGCCGCCTGATGCTATCTGATAGTCAACGCCTGCAAAACCGGCAAGGAATTCCTCAAGAGGAGTAATATAGTTCAGGGCTGATGTCGGATCAACGTCGCGTCCGTCCAGAAGTGCATGGACACGGAGCTTTTTTACTCCGTCCTTGGATGCCTGTGTGATCATTGCCTTAAGATGGTCGATATGTGAGTGAACGTTCCCGTCTGATACAAGGCCGATAAAATGAAGAGTTCCGTTCTTGTCATTTACATTCTTTACCAGCTTTTTCCATGTGTCGGCTGCAAACATAGAACCGTTTGCAATGCTCTCGCCTACAAGTTTTGCTCCCTGTGCGAATACACGGCCACATCCCATGGCATTGTGTCCAACCTCACTGTTTCCCATGTCATCATCGCTCGGAAGACCTACAGCTGTTCCGTGGGCCTTGAGTTTAGTGTGAGGACAGTTTGCCGTAAACCAGTCTAGATATTTCATGCGGCTTGCCTTTACCGCATCACCTTCCTCGTATTTTCCATATCCAACGCCGTCCATGATTACCAGGACAACAGGACCACGACGTCCCTTCCAGTTAGGGTTCTTTTCCAATGCGTGCATTGTGTCTGACATATTTTCAGTTCTCCTATATATTCTCTCTTGTGTTTGCCTGAACCAACACAATAAATATCATTCGACCCTAATATACCGAATTTTAAGAGTTTTTACAATCAGAATGATTAGCCAGAGAATAAAATATGCAGTTTCAGCTATGCTGAGATCTCAGTAAGCGTCATTGTGAACGCCTGCTATTGCTCTTCCGCTAGGTTCATCCATTTTACCCCAGGCGGCATCCCATTCCAGGGCTTTTGCTGTGGAGCATGCTACTCCTGCCTCGTGCGGAACACATCTTGCGGCACTGTCACTTGGGAAAAGGCGGCTGTAGATCTCGCGGTAGTAATATTCCTCTTTTGTTTTGGGAGGATTTACAGGGAAACGGTTTTCACGGCGTGCGAATTCTGCATCGCTGATTTTTTCCTCTGTCATTTTCTTTAGAGTGTCAATCCAGTTG
>JAGADS010000138.1 GCA_017613485.1 Treponema sp. | reverse complement strand
GTGTAATTGATTCTGAGGTAACATCATTCTGTGCAATTGCATTCTCTTTGCTTTTAGATGAGCATGAAGAAAAAACAATTAAAAGGCAAACAGAAAGGATTAATAATCTTATTTTCATATAAAAGCTCCAGAGTAAGGATGGTTTATTCTACAACTTTGGCATTAACGGTGCAAGACATGACCGACGACATAAAAAATCAGGAAGCCAAGAATGTCAGCGGCCACAATAGTTGAACCGACCGGTGTTCCTGCAACAATCGAAACCAAAAGCCCGAGGACTGCACATGTAATGGAGAAAATCACGGAGCAGATGGTGACACGCTTAAAGCTCTTGAAGACAAGCATGGCAGAAATAGCCGGGAAAATCACAAGTGCGGAAATCAAAAGTGAGCCGACAAGATTCATGGCAAGGACGATGATGACTGCTATCATAGTTGCAATCAGCAGGTTATATGCCTTTACGTTCAAGCCGACTGCCTGGGAGAAATTCTCGTCAAATGTAATCGCAAAGATTTTGTGATAGAGAAAGATGAATATTATAACCACGATAACAGACAGGATAATGCAAAGCCAAAGCTCCAGACGTGAAATAGTCAGGATGGAAGTTGATCCGAACAGGGTAGAGCATACATCACCGGAAACATTGGAAGAATTTGATGTCAGATTGATAAGAAGGTAACCGACTGCAAGCGCACCAACCGAAATCATTGCAATGGTGGCATCACCCTTGATCTTTCTGTTCTGACCAGCCTGCAAAATCAGTATGGCACAGGCAACAGTAATCGGAAGAACCACAAGCATACTGTTGGTAACCTTGAGGACAGTTGCAATGGCAAGAGCACCGAATGCAACATGAGAAAGACCGTCCCCGATGAACGAAAACCGCTTAAGCACAAGCGTCACCCCAAGAAGAGAAGAGCAGAGGGAAATCAAGACGCTTACAATCAGGGCATTGCGGACAAAATCAAATGAAAAATAAGAAACTATTTCCTCAAACAGTCCGATCATTGTGCTGCCTCCAGATTCAGGTACATTTTTCCAATTTCACTGCTGCAATATTCATCTTTTGTTCCAAAGAAAACATGTTTACCGATATGCAGGATATGGCTTGCGTGTTCAACTGCAAAATTAATGTCGTGTGAAATCATTATGATGGATATGCCGGATTTATTCAGGGAATCGATTAATGCATACATTTCGTTTGTGGCAATGGGATCAAGGCCTGTAACCGGTTCATCAAGAAGGAGCATTTTTTTTGTTGCACACAGAGCACGTGCAAGAAGAACCCTCTGCTGCTGACCGCCGGAAAGATTACGGTAGCATTTGTCTGCCAGCTGGGTTATACCCATGCGCTCAATATTTGCCATGGCCTCTTTTTTTTGTCTGGAGGAATACCAGAAGAAATAATCTGGTTTTGCCTGAAATCCAGAGAGAACAATTTCCTTTACAGATGCAGGGAAATCCCTCTGTATGGCAGTCTGCTGAGGAAGGTATCCTATCTGGCTTGCAAGGACACCGTCTGAGGTTTTTATTTCACCGGAAAGTGGTTTTTGCAGATGAAGGATTGTTTTCATCAGTGTGGTTTTTCCTGTTCCGTTTTCACCTACAATGCAAAGATAGTCACCTGCGTTTACAGAAAAATTCAGATTGTTGAGAAGTATATTTCCATCATAACCAAGACATAAATCCCGGCAAATCAACTGAGCCATCTTTCCTCCAAGGAAATAAAAGTGAAAATCGTTTTCAATTTATACCAATAAAAGCCCTCTTTGTCAATTGAGGCCTAGATAGTCATTACATTTACATTTTTGCCAGTATGTGTATAATAGTAGAACAAAGAAAATTGATTCATAAAGAGGAATACATGAAGCAACTGATGTTAGGAAATGCGGCTGCGGCCCGTGGTTTGTTTGAGGCCGGCTGTGAGTTTATTTCAAGTTATCCAGGAACACCAAGCACCGAGATTACGGAAGAGGCTGCAAAATACAAGGAAATATATTGTGAATGGGCACCAAACGAGAAAGTTGCCCTGGAAAGTGCATTTGGAGCATGTCTTGCGGGACACCGTTCTTTTTGCGGAATGAAGCATGTAGGCTTGAATGTGGCGGCAGATCCACTTTATACGATGAGCTATACCGGAGTAAATGCAGGTCTGATTGTGGGAGTTGCAGATGACCCTGGAATGCATTCCTCCCAGAATGAGCAGGACAGCCGTCATCATGCCATTGCATCCAAAATCCCGATGATTGAGCCGAGTGACTCCGAGGAAGCACGTGCTTTTGCATCCCTTGCGTTTGAGTTGAGCGAGAAATTTGACACACCGATTCTTTACAAGATGTGTACCCGTGTTGCCCACAGCCAGAGCATTGTAGAGCCTGTTGAGCGTTCAAATCTGGAGCATAAGAAATACGAGAAGAACATCCAGAAATATGTAATGGCACCAGCAAATGCCATACGCCGTCATCCGTTTGTTGAGCAGCGAATGAAGGACATAGAGGAATGGTCATGTACCAGCGGAATCAACCGTGTGGAAAAAGCAGCCCCTGGTTCTGCCCTTGCCGACGTTGGTGTCATAACATCATCAACAAGCTATCAGTATACCAAGGAAGTTCTGGGTGACGAGGCAAACATACTTAAGCTTGGCATGGTAAATCCGCTTCCTGCAAAAATGATACGTGATTTTGCAAAGGGCCTTAAAAAGATAATCGTAATAGAAGAGCTTGATCCGATAATCGAGAACTATTGCCGTTCTCTTGAGCTTGGTGTGGAGATTCACGGAAAAGACATGTTCCCGATTTGCGGAGAGTTCAGTCAGAATCTTATTTCCCAGGCATTTGGAAAAAAAGTTGATCAGGGAAAGAAACTGGAAGAAGACATACCTGTGCGCCCGCCGATCATGTGTGCAGGATGCCCCCACCGCGGAATGTTCTATGCATTGAACAAGCTCAAGGTTACGGTATTCGGTGACATCGGATGTTACACCCTTGGTTCTGTGGCACCTCTTTCTGCGATGGATGTTACACTGTGCATGGGTGCATCGTTCAGCGGCATTCACGGATGGAACAAGAGTACAGGAGATGAGCATGAGAAGAAAACAGTTGCCGTTATCGGTGATTCAACTTTCATGCATTCAGGAATGACAGGTCTTGCCTCTATTGCATACAACCGTTCAAATTCAACTGTAATCGTTCTGGATAATTCAATCACAGGAATGACAGGTCATCAGCAGAATCCCACAACAGGAAAAGATCTTTATGGAAATCCCGCGGGGCGTGTGGATCTTGAGGCACTGGCACATGCAATGGGAATCAGCCGTGTGCGTGTGGTAGACCCATACAACATTGCAGAATGTGAGAAAGCCGTAAAGGAAGAACTTGAGGTTCAGGAGCCAAGCCTTATTATCAGCCGCCGTCCTTGTGCATTGCTTAAGGAAGTTAAGCCAAAGCCACCGCTGAAAGTGGATGCAGAAAAATGCCGTTCCTGCAAGATGTGCATGAAAATAGGATGCCCTGCCATAGCGATGAAAGACGGAAAAGCAAAAATCGACGTTACATTGTGTGTGGGCTGCGGTGTTTGTGCCCAGATGTGTAAGTTCGGAGCATTGTAAGAGGCTTTAACTCCAGTTGAAATCGGTGCGGTTTTGGGCAGATTGGAACAAGTAATGGAAGAGAACAGGGATTTTTTAACTACTCAAATCATCACTTACATTGGCAACAAAAGAAGCCTTATTGGTGACATCGAAACAGAAGTTGATGCAATCTCTAAAAAACTCGGAAAGGAAAAACTTGTTTGCGCTGACCTTTTTTCTGGTTCAGGTATTGTCGCAAGAATGTTCAAGAAGCATTCTTCAAATCTGATTGTAAATGATTTGGAGAACTATTCATCTCTTATAAACAGCTGCTACCTGATCAATAAAAGTGACTATCCCGAAAAGGAGTGTTCACAATTGAGAAAAGAGATTCTGGAGTCCTGTCAAAAAGAAAAACTTCCCGGAATAATCACGCAAAACTATGCTCCAAAAGATGATGACAATATTCAGGCAGGCGAAAGAGTTTTTTACACACACGAAAATGCTCTCCTTATCGACACATACCGCAGCTTGATAGACTCTCTTGTAAAGGATAACGGCCTCAAGAAATTCTTTTTGGCCCCGCTTATAACGGAAGCTTCGATTCATGTAAATACGAGCGGGGTCTTTAAGGGATTCTACAAGGACAAGAAAACTGGAATAGGCTGCTTTGGTGCGGAGGGAAAAAATGCCCTGCCCAGAATAATGAGCAGGATTGAATTGAAGGAACCGGTTTTCAGTAATTTTGAATCAAACCTGGAAATTCATCAGGAAGATGCGGTTGCTCTTTCCAAAAAACTGAAAGGTCTGGATGTGGTCTATCTTGATCCTCCGTACAATCAGCATCCGTATGGTTCAAATTACTTTATGCTGAATCTGATCCTAAAGAACAAGCTTGATGTTGAGATAAGTGAGGTCAGTGGAATTGCACAGGATTGGAATCGCTCAGCATTCAACAAGTCTGGAACTGCATTAGGATCCCTGGAAGAAATAATTTCTAATGTTCCGTCAAAATTCGTAATCATCTCGTATAATTCAGAGGGATTCATCAGCTATGATGAAATGAAAGAGATGCTTGAGAAAATCGGAAAAGTTAAAATTGCGGAGATAAAGTATAATACATTTCGTGGAAGCAGGAATTTACATAAGCGTGACATTCATGTTTCCGAATATCTATTTGTTTTGGAAAAATAGGAGGAGCCATTATGGTAAAGAATATTTTGATTGTTGGCGTTGGTGGTCAGGGTGCATTGCTTGCTTCAAAGACTCTTGGGCAGGTTCTGCTGGATGCCGGTTATGACGTCAAGGTGAGCGAAGTTCATGGAATGAGTCAGCGCGGAGGATCTGTGGTGACATATGTCCGTTATGGAGAAAAAGTCTGTTCGCCGATCGTTGACAAAGGTCAGGCTGATTACATCGTCTCGTTTGAGCTTCTGGAGGCAGCCCGTTACACCGAATACCTCAAGAGTGACGGAAAGATAATTGTGAATACTCAGATGATAGATCCGATGCCGGTTATTACAGGAGCGGTACAATATCCTGAGAATCTTGTGCAAAAGATGAAGGACGCAGGATTTTTTGTGGATGCCGTGGACTGTCTTTCTTTGGCTCAGCAGGCAGGAACCGCCAAGGCAGTAAACATAGTGCTGATGGGTCGTCTTTCAAAATACATGGATTTTGCAGAGGAAGAATGGCTCAAGGCAATCGAAAAACTTGTAAAGCCACAGTTCCTGGAAATGAACAAAAAGGCATTTGCACTGGGAAGAGAGTAATCAACTACATTTTACTCCAGAATTCCAAAACTTATTGAATTTAATGGGCTTTTGGTTTATAGTATAAATGTTATTGTATAAAGAAACATAACCGGTGAAAATCGAAATGCTATCGTTCAGGGAGTAAAAACGAACATGAAGTATTTCCAAAAAGACAAAGAGTGTATGCCGCTGGAAGAATTGAAGAAGCTTCAGGGGCAGAGATTGGCGGAGAATTTCCGTCACGTCTACGAGAATGTAGAGTATTACAGGAACCGCTGCAAAGAGGCCGGCGTAACCCCGGATGACATCAAGAGCCTGGATGACATTGCCAAGATTCCGTTTACATGCAAGGATGACTTAAGGCAGACATATCCTTATGGACTGTTTGCTGTTCCGATGAAAGATGTTGTGCGCATTCAGTCTTCTTCTGGCACTACAGGTAAGCAGATTGTTGTAGGTTACACAAAAGAGGACCTTGATATCTGGGATGATTGTGTGGCACGTCAGCTTGTGGCAACTGGTGCTGATGAAAATTCCACTGTTCAGAATGCTTACGGTTATGGTCTTTTTACAGGTGGATTTGGAGTTCATGGCGGTGCGACAAAGCTTGGGGCAACTGTGATCCCTATTTCTGCCGGAAACACACCGCGTCAGATTGCGTTCATGCATGACCTCAAGGCAACGATTCTCTGCTGTACACCGTCTTATGCGGCATACCTTGGCGAGACCCTGCACGATATGGGATATGGTCCGGATTACCTGAACCTCAAGGCTGGTATTTTTGGTGCTGAGCCATGGACAGAGGAGATGCGCCGTGGCATAGAGAAATCGCTTGGATTAAAGGCTTACGACATCTATGGCCTTACAGAGGTTATGGGACCTGGCGTTGCATTTGAATGCTCTGAGCAGAAGGGAATGCACGTAAACGAGGATCACTTCATCATCGAGACAATCAACCCGGAGACCGGAGAAAAGCTTCCTGACGGAGAAAAAGGCGAGCTGGTGTTTACCGCAATCACAAAGAAGGCCTTCCCGCTCATGAGGTTCAGGACAAAGGATATCGGTGTGCTTAACAGAACCCCATGCTCATGTGGAAGAACATTTGTGCGCATGTCAAAGCCGATGGGACGTACCGACGACATGCTCATCATCCGTGGCGTCAACGTATTCCCGAGCCAGATAGAGGGAGTCCTCCTGCAGAACAATTATCCGCCGAACTATCAGAT
>JAGADS010000137.1 GCA_017613485.1 Treponema sp. | reverse complement strand
GGCACCTGATGGTCCTGTAATCGAAGAATCTGGACTTGAGAACCAGGCTGTCTCATTGAATAGTCCGGTAGAAACAGGTTCTTCCAGCCAGGTGTTCAGTGCAAGCGATACTGTGACATCGGATGCAGGCACACTGAATCCCGCCCTTATCCTTTCCCTGCTTGCCATCCTTACTTTGGGTGCTCTGGCAGTGTTTGTAAGGAGAAAGACGGTAGAATAGTGATTATCGGGTACAATACGGTAACCTACAAAAATTTGCAAAATTTTTCAAAAAAATCTCCAAAATAGGTGGTTTTTTTTGAAAAAATGATTATAATGTATATTATAAGGATGGTCTGTAAAACTACAGTGCATCCACGGAGGTATTTATGAAAAGAGGATTGGCTTTTATTTTTACAGCACTTCTTTCAGTTTGTTTTGCGTTCGCTGAGGGTTCTTATGTAGTAAAATCAGTGAAGGGAAAGGTTCAGTACGAGGTTTCTCCAGGAAAGATGGAGAATGTAAAGGTAGGTCAGGCACTTTCTGCATCTACAGTTGTAAGCATCGGTTCAAAATCAAGTATCGTTCTTACACTTGATGGAAAGGATATTACTATTTCAGCCTTGAAAAAGGGAACTGTTGATAAGCTCACAGCTTCTTCAAAGGGATCTGCTTCCTTGAAGTCAGGCGGAGTAGCTGCAAGCAGTAATGTAAGCGGCAATACTGCAAGTTCAAGAGCCAGCGTAAGCACAGCATCTTCACGTGCCCGCGATGGAAATGACGAGCTTGAATGGGATTCTGACGAGGAAGAAGACGCTGAGATAACGGAATAGATTCCACCTGTTGATCCTGAACTCTTTTTAGGAACACTATGAAATCCCCTGTTTTTCAGGGGATTATTCTGAATTCTGCGGGGCAGGAATATTTCTGTCCGGCAGATTTTTTTTTATACAAAAGGCTAGGAGAATGAAAAAAAATACAAAATTACTCGGCAGGATTTTTTACCTGCTGCTTCCTGTTTTGGTTGTGGGGCTTTGTTCCCTCCTTCTTTTGACCAAAATGGACTGCAAAATCAACGATCTTTTCATGCGTGCACTTCCTCCTCTGACAGAGAGTGAGAAAGTCATACTGGTGAACATCGATGACAACATTATTGATGAAACCGGAGTGTGGCCGCTGACACGCAACATCTATGCAGACATGCTGATTGCCATGAAGGAACTTGGAGCAGAGGCCTTCATTTCCGACTTGAGCTTTGTAGACAACAGTCCTATGCAGGTTAATCAGGAATACCTGAACGATGACCTGCCGCGTTATGTTGATCAAGATTTTAACGAGATTAACTATAATATCAGTGATGTTATTGGCTATCTTGCCGACGGCACCTACGATCTTTCAGAGGCTGCGGATATAACTGATCAGGTTGTGGAAACCAATGAGGATATAAAAAACCGTCTTAAGGTTTCAATTCTTTCCGCAACAAAAAACTTTGACTATGATCTGGCAAACGCACTGAAATTCTTTGACAATTCATATCTTACCCTGTGGATGCAGGATAAGTACGACATGACAGATGTGGATCTGGATTATCTTGAGAATTATCTTTCGCTTTCAAATGCAGTTTCGGATGGAGATACAATTTCGCCTGTGTTTGATTCAATTCAGCCTGCACTTGACCTGCTGATCAAACAGTCTGCCAAAGCTGGATTTGTAAATGCAGACCCTGATTCTGACGGTTATCTTCGCCGCCTGAACCTTGTTGCACGTTACAGGGGAAAATATTACGGTCAGCTTGTTTTTGTGCCGATTCTTCATCATTTCGGAGATCCAAAAGTAATAATAAGCAATTCTTCAATTACTCTTAAGGATGCAAAGATTTCAGAGACGGAGACACGTGACATTGTGATTCCCCGCGATGAAAATGGAAGCGTAATCGTAAAATTCCCGCAGAAAAAATATTCAGAGTATAATCAGATTTCCGCCTGGAACATTTATAGAATTTATCTGATGGAAAAATCACTTGTCCGCAATCTTAAGACTATGAAGGATAACGGATATTTTGAGACTGAATTCTCTGGATGGGAAGAGGAAGAGACGCCTGTAGATATATATGATGGTGTTGAATTCATCCGTGAGGAGCTTTTTAACGGTGAGTCAGAGGACTATAGTTTTGAAGATTACATGGATTATCTGAGTCAGTTCTATGATTCTGCAGAAGCTTTCCTCAAAGGCCCGTATCGTGATAATCTTCTTGAGCTGACAGAAGACGGTACAGACTTGAGACGCGAGATAATGTCATATTTTGTAATCAGCACGGACTTGCTTGAAGACCTTAAGAAATCCCGTGAATCTACCGGTGCAATACTAAAGGATGCCCTTTGTGTCGTTGGAACAACTGCTTCAAGTACAACGGACTTTGGTCTTAACGCATATCAGGAACAGTATCCTAATGTCGGTGTTCATGCCACAATGGCAAACCAGCTGTTGGCACGTGAGTTTGTGGATGACGCTCCATGGTACGTCGGTGTAATAATCGCGCTGATTATCTGCTATTTCTATGTATTCATCTGCTTTAAGATTAAGACACCTGGTAGAAAACTTCTTCTTGGTCTTGCCATTTTGATTTTGACAGCAGGAATCCTTCTTCTTACATTTATCGTAATCAAAAAATACCTTGGTGCTGCGATTCCTACTTTTGCAATGGGAATCACTTTCGTTGCAATGACTGCAATCAGCTTGATCAGCACGAACAAAGAGAAGAAATTCATCCAGGATAAATTCGGTGCCTACGTTGCCCCTGAGATTGTTGACGAGCTTGTTAAGCACCCTGAGACCGCTACAGTCGGTGGAGACAGCAAGCACATCACAGCCCTGTTCAGTGACGTTAAGACATTCTCTGGATTTACCGAGACCGTAAACAATGTTGCCACAAAATCTGTAATGGAGCACAATCAGGACGTTAAAGACGGAAAATTCCCGATGGAGGAAGTCCTTTCTGATGACCAGATCGCAATGAAGGGTGCGGCAAAGGGAGCTGAAAAGCTTGTTGCCTACCTTAACGATTACCTTGGTGCCCTTAGCGATGCCATCATGAAGGAGCATGGAACAATCGACAAATACGTCGGTGATGAGATTGTGTCCTTCTTTGGTGCCCCTATCGACGATGCAAACCATGCATGGAACGCCTGTGTCGCAGGTATACGCATGCTGCAGGCCGAGACACAGTACAACCGCGAGCATGAGGCAGAACTCCCAATCAACGTAAAGACCGGAAAACCGTTCTTCCTGAATTCCCGCGTCGGAATCAACACAGGAGACATGGTTGTAGGTAACATGGGTACTTCACGCAAGCTCAACTACACTGTCATGGGAAACAACGTAAACCTTGCATCCCGTCTGGAAGGAACCAACAAGGCATACAAGTCTTGGATCATGTGTTCAGAAAGCACATGGAAGGAAGCAACCGCCACCAAGCATGATGACGAGCTTATCGGACGCCGCTTTGACTGCGTACAGGTAGTTAACGTCGTTCAGCCGGTCCCGATTTACAACATACTTGGCTTAAAGAGCGAGCTGCCGCCAGAGCAGGTCGAGGCCGCCGAGATCTTCAACAAGGGAATCGAATGGTACCTTAAGGGAAGTGAGACCCCGGATCAGGGCAAGGACCCCGAGGACTTAAAGAAGGCATATCAGTTCTTCAAGCAGGCCCTTGAGTGTTACCCCAAGGACGAGTCCTCCGAAGTGTTCATGCAGAGATGTATGTTCTTCGTCCAAAACGGCCTCCCTCCACGCTGGGATGGTGTGTATACCATGACATCAAAGTAAAAAATGGAGTTGTCACACGGATTCGAGATTCCTACGGAATCTCTGTTTGAAAATGGAAACTTTGGTTTTGGATTCGTGTGATGCTCTTAACTAAGATTACTTTCGTCTAAAACTTCGCTACACATTTCTAGGAGAACCAATACCATAATCTTTAAAGAAACGTCGTAGACGTTTCGAATCCGCGTGACAATACTTGAATCCGCGTGACAATACTTGAATCCGTGTGACAAACCCCTTACTCTGGTTCAAACTCCCCGTACTCACAACCAAGGTGACCTACGTCTATGTCGTCTATGAGTGCGGGATTTTTGTTTTTAAGGCTGTAGAGTTTGATGTTGCCCCAGCCGTTTCCGCCGTTCCATAGTTTATGGAATCTCTTGTTGCCGTCGGGGTCCTCGTAGTTTACAAAGAGCATGTCAGCCTTTTTGCAGTGCATTTCGGTCACCATACGTGCACTGTGGTTTTTCTGCTCAACATACCAGATAATCTCATCGCCGGTTTCCTCATAGGAGAACTGTGTCTTTGTTCCTGTCCAGAATTTCGAGAAATTGAATTCATAGGGAGTTCCCTCGTACCAGAATGCACTAAGGAGTTTCCGTTCAAGTGCAATGCCAAATACCTTAGGCCTGCCGCCACCTATGTCAAATACCGAATCCTCAAGACGCTTTCCCGTAATCCTGCTTGTAAGGTCATTTGATGAAAGCCACACCCACGGACTTGTAAAACCGCATCCCCAGTTCTTGTCCGCATAGCCGTAAGACGATTCTTTTTTTACCGTATAGCTTTTGCCGTTCATCTTTATTTTGCCGCTTACCAGGGTTTTCATGCCCTCTGCATGCCAGTACATCTCAAATGCCTTTAATGCCCTGAACAGGCCGCTTGCACCGTAACCTACATTAAACGCGGTGATTTTCTCCAGCTGCAGGTCCCATTCAATTGAACCGCTGTCGCTCATCATCTCCGGGTGTGCCTTGCTTTCTTCCTCTGTGACATTTATCGAGCCTGACAGTGCCGTATCGCTTGCACAGCAGTCCGCCGCCTTGACCGAGTATGGGGCATCTTTTTTAATCTCTACATCCTTCCATGCAAAGAACCTGTGCAGCTGCATTTTGTTTTTTCCCCAGCACCCTGCCTTTACCATAAGATAAGAGGGTTTTTTGCCTGCCTTTTTGTTCTCCGGATCCTGCCCCAGAACAGGCTTATCCTCTGCGAGAGAAGGGTTACAGGTAAAATATTCAATAAAGAAAGGAACCTCTTCACCTGTCTCGTCACTGATGCCTGTAAAAGAATGCCACCACCAGTCATATCCTCTCCGTGCAAATTTTCCGTCAAGCATAAAAGCGTTTCGCCTGGAATCTTTCTTGTTAAACATAAAAACCTCTTTGTACATTATAGCATAAATCAGGGAAAATATGAATTAAGGAAACCTTTACTATTTTTCAATTTTTTAGTATATTATTGGGAAATACTTATTGTTTGAGGGATTGTTTATCCCTGGAGATTTCATGAAATATTCGATTTCTAACATTCGCCTTGATGAAGACGACGATGAAAAGGGAAAAAAGGCACAGGCACCTGATCCCCTGATGGAAAAATTCATAAAGACAAGACAGGTTTTGCTTAGTGGAGAGATTAACGAGGAAAATGCCGAGAAAATTGTCCGCCAGCTTTTGATTCTTGAGGCCGAGAGTGACGAGCCCATATATGTCTTTATCGACAGCCCTGGTGGTGATGTGGATGCAGGTTTTGCGATTTTTGACACAATCCGCTTTGTAAATGCCCCGGTTTATACGATTGGATGGGGACTTGTTGCAAGTGCAGCGGCATTGATTCTTCTTGCTTCACCAAAAGAAAGACGCTTAAGTCTTCCGCACAGCCATTACCTCATTCACCAGCCGTCATCTGGCATGAAGGGTGTGGCAACCGATATCGAGATTCACGCTGCGGAAATCGCCAAGACAAAGGCTAAGCTCAACGAGATTATCTCAGAGGAAACCGGAACTGATTTGGAGAAAGTTGCCGCAGATACAGACCGTGACTACTGGCTCAATGCAGAGGAAGCCGTAAGCTATGGTCTTGTCAGCAAGGTCATTACCAAGCGGTCCGAGCTTAAATAGGTTTTTTATTCCTTATGATTTTTGACCTTACAGACGAATTATTGGGCGACATCATTTTCTCTATGGAGGATCAGGGCGGAGACTGGTATGTTGATTCAGCCGATGGTCAGATTGCTTCCGAGGACATGATGCGTGAGATTATTCTGGAGGAAGGCGATAATCGTGAGGATGATTTTTATTCGCTTCCGTTGTGGACTAGTGACGACGGTTACGGATTAATGGAGGAGTTTACAAATGATTTGCACGCGCCGGATGCCCGCAAGGATTTAAGGCAGGCAATCTCTGGCGGAAGGGGGGTATTCAGGAATTTTAAAAACGTACTAAAACAGTATCCGGAAGTCGAACGAAAATGGCATTTGTTCAAAGATGAAAAAATGAAGGAAAAGGTTCGAGCATGGTACAATAACCTGCGTGAGTCATGGAAGCTGGAGCGTCTGGAGGAAACTGATTTAAGTGACTCAGATACAGACGATATAGTTCAAAATGACTTTGTGTTTAGTGAATATGATTCCTCAAGGGACAGGGATGATATTGAGCGTGGGTTTAATCAATTGACAGAAGAATATGCTAAGGAGTTGGCAGTTCAGTATGATGATGATTTGGGCAATGTATTGGCTTCTTTATTCAAGCGTAATGCCCGTGCGTCAGAAAACTGTGAGAAATCAGGATTTGTGTGCAGGACACTTTCCGATGAATTTTCAGCTTGTCTGCTAACAGACTTTTGTCCGTCCCAGACAAAGAAAACCGCAGAGATTTTGTATTTCTTTGTCAACCGCGATTCCCGAGGGCTGGGTATAGGTAAAAGCTTGCTTAATAAAAGCATGACCTTTCTTAAAGAGCAGGGAGTCAGCCGGATTGTGATTGCAACCACTTCTGTGTCCGAGACGATGAAGCCTTTACT
>JAGADS010000136.1 GCA_017613485.1 Treponema sp. | reverse complement strand
CCTCGATGCGTGCAGGGTGGATTCGTCCGTCTGTAATCAGGCGCTCCAATGCCTCGCGGGCAATTTCCTTGCGTACAGGGTCAAAGCAGCTGATGACGACAGCTTCCGGTGTATCGTCGATTATGATGTCAACTCCGGTGAGAGTCTCAAGTGCGCGGATGTTGCGTCCCTCACGTCCGATAATGCGTCCTTTCATCTCGTCGCTAGGCAGTGATACTGTTGCAACTGAGATTTCGCTCGTTGTCTCGGTGGCAAGCCTCTGAATTGTGGTGACCAGAATCTCCTGTGCCTTTTTCTCGGCTGTGAGCTGTGCTTCCTGGTCAATTTTGTTCAGAAGTGCCTGTGCGTCATGACGGGCATCGTTCTCAAGGTTCTGAATGATAAGGGCTTTTGCCTCTGCCTGTGTGAGTCCTGAGATGCGCTCAAGCTCGTGGCGGAGTGTCTCTTCCTTTTCGTTCAGTTCATTTTCCCGGTGATCCATCTGTGTAAGCCGGGCCTGGAATTCCTTGTCCTTTTTGTCCATTTCCTGGCTTCTTTGGTCAAGAATCTCTTCTTTTTTGCTTACACGGTTTTCATAAGCCTGTAATTCTTTGCGGCGTTCGCGGTTCTCCCGTTCCTGCTGGTTTCGGTCCTGAATGAGTTGTTCTTTTGCTTGGAGCTGAGCCTCTTTTTTGAGGGCCTCGGCTTCTTTTATGGCATCCTGTTTAACGCGTTCGGCTTTTTGTTCCGATGCGGAAAGTTGAAATCTGGCATAAACCCAGCGAATAGTCCATCCAAGAACAATTCCGGCAATGGGCAGAACAATATACAATACTAATTGTGGCATTTTTGTTCTCCATTATTGTAGAATTATTCATTTACATAGTAAAATATTACAGAATTATTGTCAAACGCTTTTCTTAAAAAAAACGTAATAAATTGAAAAATTTCAATCTTTTTTTAATAATCTGAAAGAACTGAGAATCTGAATAGGAAAAAAACACTTGATAAAAATGTATAAAATTACTATAATTATACAAAAATACTTTTAAGGAGTGCATAAAAATGCAATTTATTGATGGCGGAGTTACAGCTCCTCAGGGATTTACCGCAAGCGGAATACTTTGCGGAATCAAAAAAGGCCGGACAAAAAACGATACGGCCCTTATTTTCAGCGAGAAACCCTGTGCTGCTGCCGGGGTTTTCACACAAAACCGTGTTAAGGCAGAATGTGTCAAGCTTACCCGCCGTAACATTGCAAACGGTGTCATGCAGGCTGCGATTGCCAACAGCGGAAATGCCAATGCATGTACAGGAGAGCAGGGTGCGGAAAACGCATTCAGGATGGCAAAGGCCGCCGCTAGTGCACTCGGAATCAAGCCGGAGGATGTCGTTGTATGTTCAACCGGTGTAATAGGACTTCAGCTGCCTGTGGAAAAAATAGAGTCACACATTCAGGAGCTCAAGGACTCGCTAAGCAAGGAAGGCCACAAGGAAGCCCGCGTTGCAATAATGACGACCGACACACACTACAAGGAATGCGCCGTGGAGACCCAGATTGGCGGAAAGACAGTTCATATCGGTGCAATGTGCAAGGGCAGCGGAATGATCCACATCAACATGGGGACAATGCTTGCATTCATCACGACAGACTGTGCCATAAGCTCACAAATGCTCCAGAAGGCACTGAGCATATCTGTTCCAAAGACATACAACTGTGTTTCTGTAGATGGTGACACGTCAACAAACGATACCCTTACGGTTCTTGCAAACGGTATGGCAGGAAATGCAGAGATTGTATCTGAGGGTGTAGATTTTGATGCTTTCATGGAGGCGTTCAATGCACTCAATACCCAGATGGCGATGAAGATTGCAGGAGACGGTGAGGGAGCAACCCGCCTGATTGAATGCAGGGTCAGCGGTGCAAAGGATGAGGAGACGGCACGTGTTCTTGCAAAGAGCCTGGTTTCATCCAGCCTTGTTAAAGCCGCCATTTACGGAAAGGATGCGAATTTTGGTCGTTTCCTGTGTGCAATGGGATATTCCGGTGCTGATTTTGATCCTGACAAAGTGACGATTTCATACAGGAGCCATGAGGGTTCAAAGCGTCATGGAGCCACGGACATTATCGGTTCAAATGACGGCAGGGAAAAAAGCGTGATGGTTTTTGAGAAGGGAGTTCCGCTTGTCTTTGATGAGGAAAAGGCTCTGGAAGTCCTGAATGAGGATGAGATAATCGTCGATGTAGTATGTGGTGACGGTTCTGCGTCAGGAACTGCATGGGGCTGTGACCTTACATACGATTACGTGAAGATTAACGGCGATTACAGAACTTGAGGTTTAATATGAGTGAAGAGAATATGAGCGGAGAAGATCCGCGGCTTGATAATTCAAAGTGGTCTGATGTTCTTGTTCAGGCACTTCCATATTTCAGACACTGGGTGGGCAAGGTTGTCGTTGTAAAATACGGCGGCAATGCTATGCTCAACGAGGAACTGAAGGCTGATGTCATGGAGGATATCGTTCTCCTGAGTACAATCGGAATCAATGTTGTCCTTGTTCACGGCGGCGGTCCTGAGATCAACAACATGCTTGAGCGTGTCGGAAAGGAAAGCAGGTTTGTAAACGGCCTTAGGTACACGGATGCAGAGGTGATGGAGATTGTCCAGATGGTGCTCACAGGTAAACTGAACAAGGAAATCGTGGGCCTTCTTCTGCAGAAAGGCGGAAAAGCAGTAGGACTCAGCGGTGTTGACGCGGGCCTTTTGCGTGCAAGGAAAATCGACAAGGACGGTCAGGACCTGGGCTTTGTTGGTGATGTAACCGAGGTTAACCCGGAGATAATCCATTCGCTTTTAAAGCAGGGTTTCATTCCTGTGGTAAGTACTGTTGCCATGGGAGAAGCAGGGGATTACAGCAAATACAACATCAATGCAGATACTGCGGCGGCTAAGATTGCAATTGCGCTTGGTGCAGAGAAATTCGTTCAGCTTACGAATGTGCCGGGTGTGCTCAAGGACATAAATGATCCCAGCTCACTTTTACAGCGTATCCGTATGTCAGAGATACCGGCGATGATTGAGAACGGAACTATTGCAGGCGGCATGATTCCAAAAATCGAGTGCTGTATGCTTGCACGTAAAGGCGGTGTTCCCCGTACGCATATTATTGACGGACGTGTGCCTCACTCACTGTTAATAGAGATGTTCAGTGACCGTGGAATCGGCACAATGATTTACTGATTGTTTTTTTTAGGAGAATTATTATGGGTAGCAAGATAGTTGTAAATAATTACGGGTCATTTGATGTGACTTTAAAAAGCGGAAAAGGCTCAACCTTGACCGACATCAACGGAAAAAAATACATTGACTTTCTGGCAGGCATTGCGGTGAACTCTCTCGGACACGGATACAAGCCTCTTGTCAATGCGGTTGCAAAACAGGCCTCAAAAGAAATCCATGTGTGCAATTATTATTTAAGCGACACTGGGGATGCCTATGCAAGGGAGCTTCTTAACGCAACAGGTTTTGACGGAGTTTATTTCGGCAACAGCGGGGCAGAGGCAAACGAGGCTGCAATCAAGCTTGCAAGGAAATACGGTCAGCTTAACGGCGGCAAAAAAAGAAAGACAATCGTAACCCTTGAGCAGTCTTTCCACGGAAGGACCCTTGCCACAATCAAGGCGACAGGACAGGAAAGGTTCCACCCGGAGTGCTTTGCTCCATATCCCGAGGGATTCAAGACGATAAAGGCAAATGACTGGGATGCCATTCAGACTGCATTTGATGACACTACAGCGGCTTTTATGGTTGAATGTGTCCAGGGTGAGGGTGGCGTGAACCTTCTTGATAAAAAGTGGCTTCAGCTTGCGTCAGATGCGGCTCGGAGGGCTGGTGCAATTGTAATCGCGGACGAGGTTCAGACTGGCATGGGAAGAACAGGAAGCCTTCTTGCCAGTGAGCAGCTCATGTTCAATCCTGAAGTCGTAACTTTGGCAAAGGGAATAGCTGGTGGTGTTCCTATGGGTGCCATGCTTTTCAGGGGAAAGGCAGCAGGAGTGTTTGAGGCAGGAGATCATCAGTCAACATTTGGCGGAAATCCTCTTGCATGTGCGGCCGCAAGGGTTGTACTAAAGACACTCAAGAGCCCTGATTTTCTTGCAAAGGTAATCGAAAAAGGTGAGTTCATCAGGTCTACGATAAAAAGCTGGAACCTGCCGATTGTAAAGGACGTAAGGGGCCTGGGCCTGATGACTGGAGTTCAAGTAGAGGGAGATCCTGTAGCACTTGAGATTGCATGTCTTGATGCCGGTCTTCTGCTTGCAACTGCGGGAACTGATGTCCTTAGGATAGTGCCACCGCTTAACATAAGCAAAAAAGAGATCAAGGCCGGACTTGAGATTCTTCATCAGGTACTTGCAAAATAGATGGATACCCCGATTTTTCGTCGGGGTGCATTCATTCCGTTTCATTCTGGGATTCAAAATAGCGGTCTAAAATAAGGATGTGGTCTTCCTGTCCAAAGCTTTGTGACGGTCCCAGTATATATGGCTGTAAGATGATCTCTGAGTTGTCGGTCTTTCCGTCCTGTGTAACTCCATAGCTTATCCTGTAAGTTTTTGAGAAAACCGGTGTCTCAGTGGCTGCCCTGAACTGAATATAGGCTTCGTCCGCATAATCCACTGCAACATAGCTTCCCATGTCATTTACAGTGTCTCCGATGGCGGTGTATTTCCCGTCTGCAAAAGTGACTATTGTTCCGTCCGGCATTTTCCATGCGGGACCTGATTCAAGATCCTGTACATAAGGCTTGGATGGAGACTCCTTTAATCCCTGGGATTTAATGTATGCGGTTGCATCGTTCATTTTCTTGTAGTCACCGTTCCATTCCGGGGCCTCTGTAACAAGAATCCTCAAGTCATCATGCATTACGACCCTGATTTCATCTGAACTGCGGAGGGATACGTCAATACGTCGCTGCAGGTTTTGAATTTCAAGGTTTGTTGCCGTTATGTAAATTCCGTTTCTGCGTGTAATATTATTCTGCCAGTCGAAGACTTCCTCCTGGTTTTGAAGAAGGAAAGTCAACTGTCTGCTGTCCCAGTCAAAGAAAATGTAATGCAGGTCGTTTGTATGCTCGTCTGTCTTGTACCAAAGTCCATTTAAAAACTTTGCGAATGTATCTTTTGAACCGTCCTGAATTTTTGCCAGATCTGAGGCAGAAATAGATGCACCTTCTTCCCTTGTCTGCTCTGCTAGTTCGTAACGTCCAATCTCTGCGTTCCAGTCATAGCGGGATTGAATCTGATCCGTGGAGTTGGGATGTGCGGGGTCAGAAGTGGTCATCATGATGGAAAAGCTTTCACCGTCTGTACCGGAAAGGTTGTATGAGTCTGATCGTTCTGTCTGCTGTATGAAGATTGAGCCGTCACACTCCAGGTTTGCAATTTGTGTCACGGATACGGCTGTATCTGTTTTTGTGATGAAAAAAGCCTGAAGAACCTCGTTTCCTGTATCTACAAATCCCTGATATACAAGGGCTGTCCTGTGGTCGCCGGTAAGGTCGATTCCAGTATAGGAGAATGTCTTTGCCTGCCGTATTGGAGTCGCAATGGAAGCAACACGTTCATATTCGCCTTTCATCGGGTTGAAAAGACCTACAATCAAAGTTATGTATGGGCTGGCTACGGTACGTATGGCATTTACCTGGTCATTGTTCAGGTCACCGTCAAAATCCATGTCTACTGTTGCAAGCAGGGTTTCGTCAGAATTCAATTGAACAAGGGAAACCATCTCAGGATCAAGATAAGCGGATGAACCGTCATCAAAACCTTCGTCCTCAGATTCTTCATCATCATTCACCTTGGGAACTACAACGCGGGAAGCTGTAACTTTTTCCTCAGGGGCAGTGAAATAGCGGTATTGGATGTAAACCACAGCCAGTATGCCGATGGCAATAACAAAAACTGCAAAAACAAATTTCTTATGCATAGATTAAATACCGTAATACCTTTTATATGCTTTCCATGTGGAATCCAGAAGCGTGTCAATATCGCTGTATTTCGGTTCCCAGCCAAGTTTTTCCTTTGCAAGAGCTGAAGTTGCCGTAAGCTGTGCAGGGTCACCTGGACGACGCTCAACATATTCTGCCTTGATATCTTTGCCAGTAATTTTTCTGGCGGCCTCAAGCATCTCGGTGACGGTGATGCCTGTTCCTGTTCCAAGGTTAAGTGTAAGGCTCTCTTTTTTCTCCGTGATATACTCAAGGGCAAGTGCATGTGCTGTTGCAAGGTCTGTGACATGAATGTAGTCGCGTATGCATGTTCCGTCACGAGTGGGGTAGTCGTTTCCAAAGATGCAAAGCTTCTCCCTTTTTCCGCATGCCGCCTCCATTATGACAGGAAGCAGGTTCGCAGGATTACGTTCAAGTCCGTAGAGTACACCCTCTGGATCATATCCTGCCGCATTGAAATATCTCAGGGCCGCAAAATGAAGACCCTTGAGCTTCTCGTACCACTGCATGAATTCCTCGATCTTGAGCTTTGTGAAACCGTAGTAGTTCTCTGGATTCTTCGGGTGGTTCTCGTCTATAGGCAGATACTGCGGTTCCCCAAAAACTGCCGCACTGGATGAGAATACCATGTTCAGACAGTTGTGTGCCACAGCCGCATTAAGAATGTTGACGGTTCCGTTTATGTTGTTTACAGAATACTTCTCGGGCTTAATCATAGATTCGCCTGCCGCCTTGAATGCCGCAAGATCAACAAATGCATCAAATCCACGCTCAAAAGCCAGGTCTAAGTCCTCCGGGTGAAGAATAGAGCCTGCGATAAAGTCATTTTCAGGAAAAAGATTTTGAAGGAGTCCGCTGGAAAGGTTGTCAAAAACCGTAACCTTGTGTCCGCGTGCCATAAGTTCCTTTACTACATGGCTTCCTATATATCCCGCACCACCTATAACCAAAACCTTCATTTATAGCCTCCTGGACAGTAATGCCCTGTAACTATAATATACTAAAGGGAGTTTTTTAACAATAGAGGAATCTGAATTATTAATGTTTGCCAAAATGGAGATTTTTTACAAATTAGGGTAGAATTTATTTGAAAATTCCTCTATAATTTGCCGATAATTAACGAGTGGGGTTTATTATATAAAAAAATAAGCTTCATATTTTATCCTAGTCTTAAAATGAACTGAAAAGAGAAAAGAAAGGTATGGAAAAGACTGAAAAAAAGAAGCAGAGGAGTGTGAGTTTACTCCGTTCGATAGGCTTAAAACTGTCATTGATTATAGGAGTTGTGGTTATTTCATCATTGCTTCTGGTTACATTGATGACAAGCTATTTCCTTGGAGCTGACGTCAAGATAACAGCTGAGGACAACAACCGCACAATAAATACACGTTCAGCGTCATCTGCTGATGTAAAATTCTCCAATATAAGGTCAAACGTATTCCAGCTTCTGGATC
Organism: Treponema sp.; assembly: GCA_017613485.1. The sequence goes on along the minus strand of JAGADS010000136.1, from coordinate 1,162 downwards.
TTATAAATGCCGCAGGTAGCGGTACAAATGCCGCTCTTGCACGCCAGGCGCAGTCCTTCTTCTTTGAGCGTAACTCAGATGTTGCCTTTATTGCAGTTCAGTCAATTGATAATATCCGTAACGGAGAAATATCAAGGACTTCTTCCACTGACATGCGTTTTTTCAACAACCACTTTTTTGCAATCAATGAGCTTGAGAACACTGTCGTAGATGATTTCCTTAATGCAAATACAGAAGAGCTTGAGCGTTCATGCCTTGGAGAAACCATTGCATTGAATGCCTCACCGTATTTCAGTATTCCTGTCATGGCTCTTCTTTTTCCATATACTGACAACGGTACGCAGCAGACATGTATCATCATATTCTCCATAGAGTCTCTTTCAGAGGCTATAGGCTCAGGTTCTGGTGCTACAACAAGCAATACTACTTTCATAATCAATAACTACAATGACCTTCTTCTGCATCCAGATGGAGAGCTTATTCTTGCGGGAGCTGGATTTGCCACTCATCCTCTTGTACAGCAGCTAAGGCAGAACAACGACAACAATACTTCCAGTTTCCAGACGATGTTTACGATGGAGGAAGACGGTAAAGTCGAAAACTATTACGGGGCATACGAAAGGCTTTCAATAGGCGACATTGTTGTTTTGACTACAGTACCGGAGACAGTCGTTCTTGAGGCTGTAAACTACACAAAGCACAATAACCTGATGCTGACACTTCTTGTTTTCTTCATAGCAATTCCGGTTATGCTTTTCTTTGCCCACTTTGCACTTGCCAAGCCTCTCAAGAAACTTACAGCGGCTGCGGAGGACATTTCACGCGGTAACTTCAACACAGAAATAATTGACTCCCTTAACAAAAAACGAAAGGACGAAATCGGTATCTTGAATCAGGGAACTGTGGACGAAAGGGAATTCCTTAACACATTTGCAAAATTCACAAACCAGGGTGTTGCCAAGGCCATTGCCACAAAATCCATCGATTTTGAGCCTCACCTCAAGGACTGCACCATATTCTTCAGCGATATACGTGGATTTACTAAGATATCCGACGGCTTCAAGGACAGGTTCGGCAACGAGTCTGCTGCGGAAATCATCGGCTTCCTGAACGACTACATGGGACGCATGGTAAACTGTGTATCTTTGAGTCACGGTAACAT
>JAGADS010000135.1 GCA_017613485.1 Treponema sp. | reverse complement strand
CCACGTCACGCAGAAATTGACCGTTCACCGCGTCAATGGCACAGGTTTCTGAAGCAATTATAAAATTGTCACACGGATTCGAAACGTCTAACGACGTTTCCCTTATTTCACTTTCAGATTTTATGTTAGAAATATCCAGACATTGTGATAGTTTGTTTTTAATTTTTCCCACACACAACGGCCTTATTCCATTGGGATCCCTTACTCCTATCAAAAGATTCTCCGTCATTATTGTCAATGCAAAAGATCCCTTTATCTGCTGTACTGTCTGTTTTACTGCCTCAACAAAGCGCTCTTGATTTTCGACCTTGCTTGAATTTGTATTATCTCTTGTTCCCAGTTTACCGCCGTTCTCGATATACTTGCGGACTATCAGTTTTAAGATAACCTCGCTGTCACTTGTGCTTGAGAAAGTACATCCGTAATCCTCAAGCATCTCACGCATCTTTGCATGATTTACAAGCTGACCGTTATGAGCAAGTGCAATTGATCCGTTCTTAAATGAGTTCATGAACGGCTGTGCATTTTCTATAGTCCGTCCTCCGGCTGTTGCATATCTAACGTGACCTACCGCAATGTTTCCGCTTAAAGACTCAAAATGACCTTTATTAAAAACATCACTTACAAGTCCCACATCCTTATGCATCTTGATTTTTGTTCCGTCGCTTACGGCAATTCCTGCACTCTCCTGACCACGATGCTGTAAAGATGTCAAGGCATAATAACAAAGACCTGCAGCATTTTCCGCGCCATAGATTCCGACTACACCGCACTCATCCTCGAACTTATCTTCACTCATTTTGAACGCTCTTTTATCTCATTAAATAATCATCAATTTCCTGTGCGCATTCACGGCCTTCTGCAATTGCCCAGACAACAAGAGACTGACCGCGATGCATGTCACCTGCTGTAAATATTTTTTCCGCTGCTGTCCTATAACCTGTGTCAGAACTGAATGAGGTTGATTTCTTTGGCATTTCACCAAGCTCAGTCAATACTGTTCCACGAGGTCCTAGCCCCACATTAAATGCCTGAGCCGTGTATTCCTCGCATCCGACAAAACCTGCCGCAACAAGCAGAAGGTCACATGGCAGAGTTTTCTCCGTGCCCTCACGCTCAACAAGCTGACGTTTACCGTCTATCATTTTGAATTCAACTTCCACTGTACGCACTGCAGTTATGTGTCCGTTCTCGCTTATCACTTCTTTTACTGTAGTCTCATAGATTCGCGGGTCATGTCCGAATTTTGCAATCGACTCTTCGGCACCGTAATCTGTCTTAAGGATTTTAGGCCACTGTGGCCATGGATTACTTGCAGTACGTTCAACTGGTGGACAAGGCATCATCTCTATCTGTGTAACACTTGCAGCCCCAAGCCTGATTGATGAACCACAGCAGTCATTTCCTGTGTCACCGCCGCCGACGATGATTACATTCTTGTTCTCTATCTGGATTCCGTGCTTGTCATACAAAACCTGTGCAATCTGCTTGTTAGCAGGGTTTATGTTGATTTTCTCAAGTGCACCGCTTGTTGCAATTACGCATTTTGTAACAGCCTTTAGGAAATCCACGGCAAACATCATTCCACCGTCTGCACCCTGTCTTCCTGTTGAAAGCTCCTTAATTCCTGCCGCTCCAAGTGCACGCGCTTTCTTTGCACCACAGCACAATGCAACGGCATCATACTCATTCAGGATATGCTCTGCGGAAGTACCACGGCCTACATCTGCATTGAATACAAATTCAACTCCCTCTGCCTTCATAAGCTCAATCCTGCGATCAACAATCTTTTTATCAAGCTTCATGTTGGGGATTCCGTACATCAAAAGTCCGCCAGCCCTATCCTCACGCTCGTAAACAGTGACACTATGTCCGCGACGGTTAAGCCAGTCAGCACATGCAAGTCCTGCAGGTCCCGCTCCAATAACGGCAATTTTCTTACCGCTTCTTACAGCAGGAATCTGTGGCTTCATGTAACCTGACTCAAATGCCTTCTCGATTATATAAAGCTCATTCTCGTGAATCGTCACAGCACCATCGTTACAGACAGGGTTTCCACAATTACATGCTTTCTCGCACAGGGCAGGACACACGCGGCCTGTAAACTCAGGAAAACTTGATGTCTTTAGTAAACGCCATGCCGCCATGTCATACTGTCCTTTGTAAAGCGCATCATTCCATTCCGGAATATAGTTATGAAGTGGGCATCCTGTTACCATGCCAGCAAGCTTTATCGCACTCTGGCACATAGGTACTCCACAATTCATGCAACGTGCTGCCTGCTCACGTCTTTTTTCATCATTCATCACAGGATGGAATTCCCTGAAATTCTCTATGCGGACAAGCGGCTCATAGCTGCCATTTTCTACACGCTTATAATCCATAAATCCAGTTGGTTTTGCCATAATAATCTCCTTCGGTAAAGATTCCCGCGTCAAGCGCGGGAATGACAGTTCTTATCATTGTCGGCTTGACTGTTCTTGTCATTGTCGGGCTTGACCCGACAATCTTTTATTTCTATGCTGTGCACCTCTTAAAAGCCTCAAGAACAGCATCATCGTGTTTACTTCCAGTCTTTTCCAGAGCGTAAATCTCTGTCATGACCTTAAGATAATCATTCGGGATAATCTTCTTAAAGCATGTCTTGTAATGCTCCCAGTCAGATAGAATTTTCTTTGCTTTTTCAGATCCTGTCTCACGTTCATGCTGCTCAATCAAATCAAGAAGCTGCTCACTGTCCGTTACATCCCTGAGTGTTGTTGTCTCATCATCCATGTCATACATCTTAACAAGCTCATGATTCAGTCTCTTATAAAGATCATGTTTTTCATCAAGAACATAGGCTACTCCACCGCTCATTCCAGCCGCAAGATTACGTCCTGTATGTCCAAGAATAACTGCAACACCACCTGTCATATACTCAAGGCCATGATCACCGCATCCTTCCACAACAGAAGTCGCACCGGAATTCCTTACGCAGAAACGCTCACCTGCAACACCGTTGATAAATGCCTTTCCACTTGTGGCACCGAACAATGCAACATTTCCGATGATGATGTTCTCGTCAGCGCTTCCGTTAAAACCGGCAGGCTTTTTCACAACAAGCTTTCCACCGCTTAAGCCCTTTCCGAAATAATCGTTTGCCTCACCCTCAAGACAGAGAGTAAGTCCTTTTGGAATAAATGCTCCAAAACTTTGGCCCGCTCCACCTGCAAAATTGACACAGAAAGTATCATCGGCGAGTGTGTTGCCAAAACGCTTTTGGATTTCACTACCGAGAATTGTGCCGACGGTTCGGTCGGTAGATTGGATATTTATAATATTGTCACACGAATTTGAAACGTCTGATTTTGTGTTAGCAAAATCGAATCCGTGTGACTCCTTTTCAAATAAATGAATAAGAGTTGTAATATCCAATTTCTTTTCCAATTCAAAATTGAATGTATCGCGCTGTGATTTCCACTCTTCATTTACTGTTCCCTGCTTAGTATTTTCAGAACTTGCCAGTACACGGCTCAAATCAAGAAGGCCTGCACGCTTGAATCCCTGCTTTTCTTTCATCTTAAGCAGATCTGTTCTTCCGCACATCTCCATGATTGTCCTAACACCTAGTTTTGCCATATACTCACGAAGCTCCTGTGCAATAAACTTCATGAAGTTCTCGACATATTCAGGTTTACCGGGGAAACGTGCACGTAATTTCTCGTTTTGAGTTGCGACACCAAACGGACATGTATCAAGATTGCAGACACGCATCATGGCACATCCCATTGTAATAAGTGGAGCTGTTGCAAAACCGAATTCCTCCGCTCCCAAAAGACATGCAATTGCAACATCACGTCCGCTCATAAGTTTTCCATCGGTTTCTATAATAACGCGACCACGCAGGCCGTTCTGAATCAGTGTCTGATGTGCCTCGGAAAGTCCAAGCTCCCAAGGAAGGCCAGCATGATGAATTGAAGAGATCGGAGCCGCACCTGTACCGCCGTCATGTCCTGAAATCAAGATTACCTGTGCGCCAGCCTTTGCAACACCCGCTGCAATCGTTCCGACACCTGCCTCACTAACAAGCTTTACGCTTATGCGGGCATCCCTGTTTGCATTCTTAAGGTCGTAAATCAACTGAGCAAGATCCTCAATTGAATAAATGTCATGATGCGGTGGTGGAGAAATAAGAGAAACTCCTGGAGTTGCAAGACGTGTTTTGGCAATCCAAGGATAAACTTTTTTACCGGGAAGATGACCGCCCTCACCTGGCTTTGCTCCCTGTGCCATTTTTATCTGAATCTCTTTTGCACTCAAAAGATATTCTTCCGTTACACCGAAACGTCCAGATGCCACCTGCTTGATTGCACTGTTGTATTCAGTTCCTAGACGCTCCGGTTTCTCGCCACCCTCACCGCTGTTTGATTTTCCATGAAGATGATTCATAGCAGCCGCCATGCACTTGTGGGCTTCCTCGCTGATTGAACCATAGGACATGGCTCCAGTCTTAAAATGCTGAACTATTGACTCAACACTTTCTACTTCTTCAATCGGAATCTCACCAGAACCAGCCCCAAAATTAAAGTCAAGCATTGCACGCAAAGTGTGGGGATGAGAATTGTCATCAACCATTGCAGTGTATTCCTTGAACCTTGCATAGTCACCATTACGTGTTGATTCCTGTAATGCGATTATTGTCTCTGGATTATAAAGGTGATCCTCTGCATTGGGACCGCGGCGGAATTTATGATAGCCTACAGAATCAAGGTGTGTGTTGACTGTAAGGCCCTTGTCATTCCATGCCTGCTCGTGATGGTAGATTATATCCTCCTCTATTTCCTTGAGCGTAATTCCACCGACACGGCTTACTGTGTTTGTAAAATATTTTTCTATGACTTCCTGTGCAATTCCAACAGCCTCAAAAATCTGTGCTGACTGATATGACTGAACGGCACTGATTCCCATTTTGGCAGCTATCTTTACTATGCCGTTAATAATCGCCTTGTTGTAATCGTCAATCGCAGTGTGGTAGTCCTTGTCCAGAAGTTTCTGATCAATAAGCTCTGCAATGGCTTCCTGTGCAAGATATGGATTTACAGCACGTGCTCCGTAACCCAGACACATTGCCGCCTGATGAACATCACGGACCTCTCCGCTTTCCAGAATAATAGAAATCTTTGTGCGTTTTTTCGTGCGGATAAGATACTGCTCAACAGCACTGACTGCAAGAAGGGACGGAATGGCAACATGTGTCTCATCAACTCCACGGTCACTCAGGATGATGATGTTGTACCCTTCGGAATAAGCCTGATCAATTTGTGTGAATAGATTTTCAAGGACATCTTCTAGATTGTCACACGGATTCGAAACGTCTAACGACGTTTCAGTTTTTTTAGCATTATTTGCATCAGTAAATCTGTGTGAAATATCAAATAACAAAGAAACAGTCTTTGATTTCAACCCAGGCTGATTCAATGCGGCAATCTTTATCAAATCAGTTCCAGTCAAAATCGGATTATTTATCTCAAGAACATGACAGTTCTGGCCTTTTGTATCAAGAAGATTTCCGTCACTTCCAACATAAACTGTAGTATCTGTAACGATTTTTTCACGCAGGCTGTCAATCGGAGGATTTGTTACCTGTGCAAACAGCTGCTTGAAATATAAATAGAGGCTCGGGTGCTTGTCTGACATACATGCAAGAGGAGTATCAACACCCATGGCACCAGTCGGCTCACTTCCTGTACATGCCATAGGAAGAACCATCTCATTAAGATCCTCGTAATTCCAACCGAATGCACGGTAAAGCCTGTTGCGTTCTTCCTGTGTAGAGACAGGGATTTTTTTATTAGGAATCTTAAGATCACTAAGATGAACAAGATTCTGATCAAGCCATTCCCCATAAGGATGGGCGGCGGCATAAGTCTCTTTTATCTCCTTGTCACTGATAAGTCTTTTCTGAACCGTATCAACAAGAAGCATACGTCCCGGCATAAGACGTGATTTTTTTTCTATCATATTTTCCGGAACATCAAGGACACCTACCTCACTTGAAAGAATGAGCATGTTGTCCTTTGTGATGAAATAGCGGCTGGGGCGTAAACCGTTTCTGTCCAGCGTGGCACCTACAACATCACCGTCAGAATAAAGGATTGCGGCAGGTCCGTCCCACGGTTCCATCATCGTTGCCCAGTAATGATAGAAATCGCGTTTCTGCTCAGTAAGCGAGTCATCATGTTTCCATGGCTCAGGAATACATACCATTACGGCAAGAGGCAATGGCATTCCGTTCATCACAAGATACTCAAGGGTATTGTCCAGCATTGCAGAATCTGAACCTGTTACATCAACCTCTCCCTCTCGTGCAAGCATCCTGTCAACGTTTCCGCGGATTGTATTTATCTCTCCGTTGTGTGCGATAAAACGGTTTGGATGTGCACGCTGCCAGCTTGGATTTGTGTTGGTGCTGAATCTTGAGTGAACAAGAGCAAGGGCTGAAGCATAATCTTCTGACTGCAAATCACTGTAGAAAGTCCTAAGCTCATGAACAAGGAACATTCCCTTGTAGACTATTGTACGTGAACTCAAAGAACAGACGTAGGTTTTAGCCGCACTGTCATTGTAAGGCTTGACCCGACAATCTCCTTTTTCAAACGAAAGCCTGAGTGCATAAAGTTTCTTGTCAAATTCAAGCCCCTTGTCACATCCCTCTGGTTTTGCAACAAAGGCCTGCCAGATGCAAGGCATACAGTCACGTGCTTTTTTACCGAGCACATCAGCATTGACAGGAACCTCACGCCAGCCAAGGAATTTTAGGCTCTGTGCGGCACAGCATTCTTCAAAACGTGCTTTCTCTGAGGAAAGATAATCTCTACCGGGGAAGAAGAACATTCCTATTCCGTACTCACGCTCACCCAGGCCTGCAATCAAATCTCCTGCCGCCTTCTTAAAAAAATCATGGCTTATCTGCACAAGGATTCCGACACCATCACCTGTCTCACCGCTGGCATCCTTACCGGCACGATGCTCAAGCTTCTCAACAATACTAAGCGCATTGTCAACAATCTTGTGCGACTTACTTCCGTCAATGTTTACTACTGCTCCGATTCCACAAGCGTCATGCTCAAAACTTGGTTCATACAATGTCTTCATCTTTCCTGCTCCAAAAAACAAAAGGGCCGCATATACAGGAACAGTAAACCTGCATACACAGCCCCATTGCCGCTTTTGAGATTTTTTAAGTTACCTCTAAAAACGGAAGTTTTTAGAGGTTTCTTCATAAAACAAAAAAAGGCCGTAGAAATCACCCCGGAAATTCCAGGAATAACATCTACGACCTCTTTGCCGTTGTTTCTATACATAATAATGAATTCTCATGCAAATAGTCAAGTAGCTTGACTAAACTAAAATGATTTATTATTATTCAGCCATGATTTTTGGAATTACATTTTTTACATTTGCTTTTTTCTCATTTTTTGCCTTTTACTTTTGGGGCAGAAGATGCAGTGTACGAAAAGCATAGAATGTAAAAGTAACGCTGAATAAATGCGGTTCTATCTTTTCGGGTAGAGCCGCTTTTTTTTTGCAATGTATTTTAAGGAGATTATATGAGAATAGCGTATAGTGGAGTTGAAGGTGCTTTTGCCCACATTGCATCGCGAAGGATTTTTCCTGAACAGGAGCTTGTTTCATTCGGGGATTTCCGTATGGCTTATGAGGCAGTTGAAAAAGGAAACTGTGATTTTGCAGTCTTGCCGATTGAAAATTCCTATGCCGGAGAAGTCGGTCAGGTAACAGACCTTATGTTTCAGGGTAATCTTTATGTAAACGGAGTGTATACGCTTAACGTGATGCAGAATCTTCTTGGCACAAAGGGCAGCAGTCTTGAGACAGTCCGAAAAGTTATAAGTCATCCCCAGGCTCTTTCTCAAAGTGCGGATTTTATTCAGGCACACGGATATGAAGCAGAAGAAAGCCTGAACACTGCATTGGCGGCAAAAAAGGTGGCAGAGCTTGCTGATGTTTCTGTTGCGGCAATTGCGAGTGAAGAAACTGCGGAACTTTATAACCTTGAGATCCTTGAGCATGGAATAAACGGTCATCAGGATAATTCAACACGCTTTGCAATTCTTTCAAAAAACAAGGAAATGCAGATTGACACAGGCTCTGACAGCAATACTTTCATACTGATGTTTGCCGTAAAAAATGAGGCTGGTGCTCTTGTAAAGGTTTTGAATAAACTCGGTGAATTCGGATACAACATGAGCGTGATTCACAGCCGTCCGCTTAAAGGTCTTGCATGGACTTATTATTTTTACATCGAGGCAGAGGGTGAATTTGATACTCCTAGTTACAGGCAGATGATTTCAGAAATGGAATACCGCTGTGATAAATTAAAAGTATTGGGAAAGTTTTAGTTGAAAGTTGAGAGTTGAATAGTATTAGGAGGAAGATAAATATGAATATGATTTTTGAAAAAAGACTTGCGATTCCGGCAGAGGTTAAAGAACAGTATCCGCTTTCGGGAAAGGTTGGAAAAATAGTTGAAGAAAAAAGGGCTGAACTTCGGGCAGTTTTTGAGGGGCGTTCAGACAAGCTTCTTTTGATTATAGGTCCGTGTTCTGCTGACAACGAGGATGCGGTTCTTGATTACATGAGCAGGCTTGTACCGGTCCAGGAAAAAGTCAAGGACAAGATTCTTATGGTTCCGCGCATCTACACGAATAAGCCGCGCACAACAGGAGAAGGTTACAAGGGGATGCTTCATCAGCCGGACCCAAATGCAAAGCCGGATTTGTACAAGGGAATTGTCGCCTGCCGTCACATGCACATGAGGGCTGTAGAGGAAACAGGTTTTATCTTTGCAGATGAAATGCTTTATCCGGAGAACTATCAGTATCTTGATGATGTACTGGGTTATGTTGCAGTCGGGGCACGCTCAGTTGAAGATCAGCAGCACCGTCTTACTGCAAGCGGTATCGAGGTTCCAGTCGGAATGAAAAATCCCACGAGCGGTGATTATGCGGTGATGATGAATGCGATTCTTGCGGCACAGCATCCTCATACATTCATCTATCGCGGATGGGAAGTTCACTCTGAGGGCAACGATCACTGCCATGCAATTCTCAGGGGCTCAACAGACAAGCACGGAGTAAATCAGCAGAACTATCACTATGAGGATTTGATACGCCTTTGTGATGCCTACGATGCACGTGAGCTCAAGAACCCGGCTGTAATCATTGACACCAATCATTCAAACTCAAACAAGAATCCTTTTGAGCAGCAGCGGATAGTCATGGATGTACTTAACTCATGCCGTCACAGTGAACGCATCTCTAAGATAGTAAAAGGCTTCATGATAGAAAGCTACATCGAGGACGGAAATCAGAAAGTCGGTGAAGGCATATATGGAAAGTCAATAACAGATCCATGTCTTGGCTGGAAAAAAACAGAGAGGCTTATTTATGATATAGCAGATAAAATTTAAATTTTTTTTTTGAAAGCTATTGACATTTTTTTTTAGAGAATGTATAACACAAATGTCAAACGACAATGAGGTCGCAGGAATAAACTTCTTGCGACTTTTTTTGTTTTAAAGATTATCGGGGCATCCTTCGACAAGCTCAGGGACCGCGATAATGACACTGTAATTTAGCAAAGGCGCTGTAATTTTTTTCAGGATATGTACTGAGAATATTTCAGCGCTTTTTTTGTTTCAGGAGGAAAAACATGGACGAGGTAACACCTATTTTTGGAGAGAACGTTTTTAATGAAACGGTTATGAAAGCACGGCTGCCTAAGGAAACTTACAAACAGCTGATGAAAACAATCGAGGGCGGCGAAAAACTTGATGCTTCAGTTGCGACTGTAGTTGCCAATGCAATGAAAGACTGGGCTATCGAAAAAGGTGCAACTCATTTTACCCACTGGTTCCAGCCACTTACTGGAATTACAGCAGAGAAACATGACAGCTTCATTACTCCGACAAGCGACGGAAAAGTCATCATGGAGTTCAGTGGCAAGGAGCTTGTTCAGGGTGAGCCTGATGCATCATCTTTCCCGAGCGGAGGAATCCGTGCTACATTCGAGGCACGCGGTTATACTGCATGGGATCCTACAAGCTATGCATTCATCAAGGACGGAACACTCTGCATACCGACTGCATTCTGCTCTTACACAGGAGAGGCCCTTGATAAAAAGACACCTCTTCTCCGCTCAATGCAGGCAATCAGCAAGCAGGCCGTTCGTGTGCTTAAATTATTTGACGGCAACGAAAACGTTACAAGTGTAAAGACAACAGTAGGTCCAGAGCAGGAATACTTCCTTGTAGACAAGAGCGTTTATGACAAGCGCGAGGACCTTATCTATACAGGACGCACATTGTTCGGTGCAAAGGCTCCTAAGGGACAGGAACTTGAGGATCATTACTTCGGTATGATTAAACCGCGTGTCCAGGCATTCATGAAAGACTTGAACAAGGAACTGTGGAAACTCGGAATCCTTGCAAAAACAGAGCATAACGAGGTTGCTCCGGCACAGCATGAGCTTGCTCCGATTTTCAGCACTACAAACCTTGCATGTGACCACAACCAGCTTACAATGGAAATGATGCGTAAAGTTGCAGCCCGCCACGGCATGGTATGTCTTCTGCATGAAAAGCCGTTTGCAGGAGTAAACGGAAGCGGCAAGCACAACAACTGGTCAATCAGCACAAACACAGGAAAGAACCTTCTTGATCCTGGTGCAACACCTGACCAGAATGCTCAGTTCCTTGTATTCCTCTGCGCAATAATCAAGGCAGTTGATGAGTATCAGGATTTGCTGCGCATCTCTGTTGCATCTGCCGGAAACGATCACCGTCTTGGAGCAAACGAGGCACCGCCAGCTATCATATCCATCTTCCTTGGCGATGAGCTTTCTGCAATCCTTGATTCAATTGAACAGGGAGTTCCATACGGCAAGCATGAGAAAGAAAAAATGCAGATTGGCGTTACTGTCCTTCCAGACTTCAACAAGGATACGACTGACCGCAACCGCACTTCCCCATTTGCATTTACAGGAAACAAGTTTGAGTTCCGTATGCTTGGTTCAAATGAGTCAATCGCATGTGCAAACGTATTCCTTAACACAGTTGTAGCAGAAGAGTTGAGTCAGTTTGCAGATATACTTGAAAAATCAAAGGACTTCAAGAAGGATCTTCATGATCTGATTCTTAAGACAATCAAGGACCACAAGAGAATCATATTCAACGGAAACGGTTATGATG
>JAGADS010000013.1 GCA_017613485.1 Treponema sp. | reverse complement strand
CGGAGTTTTTCCACAATTTACCCCCTAGAAAAACCGTATAACAGATTAAGAATTTACAATTTTCCGCAAATTCTTGATATTTTAATGTTATTATACATTATAAACTTAAAATTATCAAATTTTAATTGGAGAATTTTAATATTATTCTATAATATTCTTTTGAATAAATTGCCATTCTACTAATATGAATTCAATTAGAGAAACTTTTGTAAACAACCTTAAGTATTACCGTAAACAAAAGGGAATATCTCAAGAGAAATTGTCTTATGCAGTCGAAAAAAGTATTGCATATATAAATCAAATTGAAAACAAAATATCCTGGCCTCAACCGGAAATGGTCGACAAAATTGCCTTAGTTCTTGAAATTCCTTCTTCGGCCCTTTTTGAAGAGCTTGGTTGCCCCGAAAATCAAAAGGCTGTTTTCAAAAATTCATATGGGAAATCTCTTGAGGAGGAACTTCTTTCACGCATAGAAAAAGAAATCAAGGACGTGTGTAAACTTCTTTAATGAAATTTGCTTGATTTTTCATGCAAGCTGTAGTATATTTGATTTGGAGGCAAAATATGGCAATGCTACAAGTGCGTGATATGGATGACCGTTTATATGACAGATTAAGATTTGCTGCAAAACTTGACAATCGTTCTATCAGTCAGCAAGTCATAACTATTTTGCAAGACTATTTTACATCTGTTCCTTCTAAGAATAAAAATGCTACTGAAGAATTCTTAAAGCTTTCAGGCTCATGGGAAGATTCCCGAAGCACTAAAGATATTATTGACGATATTTACGCTTCACGAGTAAATTCAACAAGATTCGAGGCATCAGATGGCATATTTGATTGATACCGATACAATAATATTTGCACTTCGCGGAGATGAAAAAGTTTTACAAAAATTCAAAGAGAATAAAAACATTCCTATTTCTATATCAATGATAACTTATGCAGAGTTGGTATTTGGTGCAAAGCGTTCCCAGAACGAACAGAAAAATATGATAAAAGTTAATCATATTCGTGATATCTATCCAATTGAAGAATTGAATGAAGGTGTCATGGAAGTCTTTGCAGATATAAAAGCAAAAATGTTCGAAAAAGGAATAAGAATTGAAGATTTGGATTTGCTTATTGCATCAACAGCAATTTACAATGAATTGATTCTAGTAACGAATAACACAAAGCACTTCGAAAATATTCCAAACCTAAAATTAGAAAACTGGAAAGAGGATTAGAAAAAAACTGCCCTCCACTTTTCGTAGAGAGCAGTTGGGGATTTGGGTTTATGCGAACTGGCGCTGGTACAGATCGTAATAGGCACCTTTTTTGGCCATGAGCTCTGCGGGACTTCCACGCTCAATTATCTGGCCGCCATCAATCACGTAAATGCAGTCGGCATTCTGAATCGTAGAAAACCTGTGTGCAATCACAAACGATGTCCTGCCTTTTAGAAGCCTTGCAATTCCGGCCTGAACAAGAAGCTCTGTCTTTGTGTCGATGCTGCTTGTTGCCTCGTCCAGAACCAGAATCCTTGGCTTACTGAGCATTGTCCTTGCAAACGCAACCAGCTGTCTTTGTCCGTTGCTAAGTTCTCCGCCGCGCGCCGTAAGCTTTGTGTCATAACCGTCCTTGAGCTGTGATATAAACTCATGGGCATGAACTGCCTTTGCCGCCTCGACAATCTCTTCCTCAGTTGCATCCAGTTTTCCATATGCAATGTTATCCCGGATTGTCCCACTGAAGATGTAATTGTCCTGAGTCATTATTCCCATCTGTGTGCGCAAACTATCGATTGTCACAGAGCGGATATCCGTTCCGTCAATCAATATGCGTCCACCGTTAATGTCATAAAAGCGGCTCAACAGATTCACCACTGTGGACTTACCTGCACCCGTCGGTCCTACAAGCGCAATGGTCTGTCCGGCCTCAACATCAAAGCTCACGTCATGCAGGACATCGACATCTCCGTCATAAGAGAACGTCACATTGTCAAAACGCACGTCACCCTTGATTTTTTCCATCTGAACAGCACCCGGCTCATCAGTGACATTTGCCTCGGTGTCCATGATCTCAAAAATACGCTCAGCACCACTTGCCGCATTCACAGCCTGGTTGTAGAAATTGCTAAGGTTCATGATCGGCTGCCAGAACATTCCGACATAATATCCGAATGCAATATACGTTCCGATTGAAACTGAATCAACACCAAGCACCATGATGCCAACAAGATAAAGTGCCATTGTTCCGACGCTCCAGCACAAGTCAATCCACGAGCCAAAACCGTCACACCAGCGGACTGCATTCAGGAATTCCTTGCGGTCTGCCCAAACAAGCTCCTGGAATGTCTTATCGGTCTCATCCTCTGCCCTAAAGCTCTGGATTATCTTGATGCCCGACAGATCCTCGTTGATAAAGGCATTCATGTTGGAGGACTTCTGTCTTTTTGCCCTCCAGTATTTCTCTGCCTTAATCGAAATCAAGAAGATGCCGATCACCATCACCGGCATTGAGCATAGTGCGGCAAGTGCCAGCTTCCAGTTTTTTGCAAACATTATCGCCATTACCGCAATAACCGTAATCAGGTTCGGGATCAAGGTCGTTACGGCATTTTCGATTATATCCTTGAGCGAGTTTGTGTCACCGATGATTCGTGCAAGAATTTTTCCTGATGGCCTTGAATCAAAAAACTTCAAGTCGAGTTTTTGAATATGCTCATACAATTGTTGCCTTATATCCAGGATAACACGGTTACTTGTACGTGCCATCACAAGCATGCGGAGTTTAATGGCCACCACCATCACTATGTTGAGCGCCACAAAGATGGCAACCAT
>JAGADS010000134.1 GCA_017613485.1 Treponema sp. | reverse complement strand
TCAACAGCAATTTCATTGGATTTAATATATCAGTATTATGATGCGTTTTTTAATATAAACTTTTCAAATAATGCTCTAGGTGCTACAATCCAGCAGAAAATAGATGTAAATAACGACACTTCTATTGAATGGAAAGAACAGCTTCAATTCGCTTTTCTGGCGGGATATGACTGCCATTACCTGTTAGTTGAAGACAAAAGGTCTGATCCTTTCAACAATGAACAGCGTCTTTATGATCTGGGTATTGGAATCGGAAACAAGGCCAGCTTCACTTTCAAGAACCCAACGATTGGTAATTTCAATATCGAAACTTATGCTGGCATCTACAAAACTATACCTGTATCCATACAGACAGAAGGATCTGACGGCTTTTCTGCGGTCGAATACATAAGCTTGGATTATGAGCACAAGATATACAAGAACCTTTCTTTTGCAGTCAATTCGCTCTTCTATTTCAGGCAGGCATTTTATGATACATTGGAAGACTATACACAGTTCACAAACAATACAACTGCATTCATAAGATATAAATTCCTGTAATCATTCCTTAATGCTTTTTCTGAAGCTGAAGAAACTGTGGCCGAAATAATTACAGACAAAAGACGCACCAAGACCGATAAGGTGTGCAGTAAGTTCTATCAGGCTCTTTGAATCCTGCGGGAAACACAGGAACAGAATATAACGGGCGATTGTAGAAAACAGTAAAGTTGCGACAAACCCGAACATCGACACCATCATGAAGCGCCAGAAGGATTTCCATGTCAAGTGATGCGAGCGTTCCTTATAATGAAACACAAAAAAAGCTGAAAGAATATAATTGATTACGGAACCGGTGAAATATGCAATCAAAACACTCAGATGAAAGTTCAACACACGAGAAAGGAGTAAACGTACAACAATATTAATTATCGTACTAAGTGTTGCTGCTCCAGAGTATTTCCCAATCTGTTTTGCCCTCTTTTTCATTGAACCCATAAACTCTCCTAAACGTTTCCATCATCCCTAGGTGCAAAACCGTCTTCTATCATCTGAAGCATAAACGGAACTATTTCCGGATCAAACTGAGTTCCTGCACAATCCACCAGTTCCTTTTTAACTTTGTTTATATCGATTTTGTCGCGGTAGCAGCGGTTACTCGTCATGGCATCAAAACAGTCTGCCACGCAGATTATCCTTGACAGATACGGAATTGCCTTACCCTTGAGTTTATCCGGGTATCCGTTTCCGTCGTAGCGCTCGTGATGATGCCGCACTATTGTCTCAATATCTGGAATATAAGGGAAACCGCGGAAAATGTCAGAGCCGATTGTAGTATGGCTTTGAATTACGCTTCTTTCCTCATCCGTAAGCTTACCTGGCTTATGAAGGATGTTGTCAGGAATTCCGACTTTGCCTACATCATGAAGGATCGCACAGTAATAGACGATTTCCTGCTCAGCCTCGCTTAATTTCATGCGCTGTGCAAGTTCCATGGAATAAATTGCTACCCTTAAAGAATGACCTTTTGTATAAGAATCCTTAGCCTCTATTGTATTTGCAAAAAGAAGGAGTGTTTTTTCTATGAATTCCTTGTCCTTCTTTTCCCTTGTACGGTATTCACCCTGCCTTATAAAGATGGTAATCAAGACAGAAACCATTGAGACTGCAAATGCAAACAGGAAAATCTGAATTGCACGTACAACCGGTATCCTGTCAACTAAAATATGCGGTGTATATTCAAAATTAACTGGAACACTTTCCGGCTGAAACATTTTTGATGTATACATGATGCAACCGAATGTCCTTGGTGATTTCGGGTCAACAGAATAATCAGTGTCAAAGATCTGGGCATTAGCCTCCTCGCCTTCATGCGGTTGTCTTATATAAAGTGTGTCTCCGTTGATTTTAAATATTCCGTTCCATGGGTTTGAATCTATCCAGAATTTTCCTGGTATCTTTATGGACACTTTCCAATCTGTAATTGAAGTATATTCCCTGAGGCTTTCTATCTTACCGTCAAACTGACCGCCGACAGTTACTCCGTCGCTTTCGTACCATTGTTTTTCCGGATTGCGCAGGAATGAGACCTCTACATCAGAGTCCGGAGTGATTCCGTTTATCAGTACCAGTGATTTCCTTTCCCTGTTGATTCCCTTATTCCTTAAAACAGTTATCCCCAAAAGCATCAGGAGTGCAGTAATCAGCATTATAAGAGGCACTATATATGGATTCCGTTTTTTTGAATTGTCTTTCATCATCACATCCTGTCAAGATAGGGAATAAGAAGAAGGTTCATCGCATTTTTTATGACACTCAAAGTAGATTTTGCAAGGAAAAGCCTAGCACCTGCCAGACGTTTTTCTTCCTGCGCTGCAGAAAGTATCGGGCAGTCACGGTAGAATGAACTGAATGCCTTGCTCAAGTCATACAGATAGACAGCGAGAACACTCGGGTCAAGGTCGTTTGCAGCTTTCTCGATGACCGATGGATATCTCTCAAGTTCCTTAACCAAAGCCCATTCGCTTTCGTGTGTCAATAGCTTTAATGCGTCTTCGCTTGAATCAGGTGTAAGTCCCTGTTCCCCGGTTTTCCTTAGAATCGAAGAAATGCGTGCTCCCATGTACTGGAGGTATGGTCCTGTATTGCCGTTGAATGAAAGGCTTTCCTCGGGATTAAAGAGCATGTCCTTTACCGGTGTTACCTGCAGAAGATAATAATGCAGTGCCCCAAGAGCCACTTTTTCCGCAACATCATCAGGATCTCCGACTTCCTCATCACGTCCCCTCTCACTGATTGCCTTGAGTGCGTCTGCATGGAGATTGTCAATTAAATCATCTGCATCCACCACTGTACCCTCACGGCTTTTCATGCGTCCTGACGGAAGGTTAACAAGACCGTAGCTAAGGTGATAGAGCTTGTCCGCCCATTTATATCCGAGTTTCCGCAAAATATAGAACAATACCTTAAAGTGATATATCTGCTCGCTTGCAACCACATAGACCATCTGGTTGTACGGCCAGTCATCATGCCTCTTGATTGCAGTTCCAAGATCCTGCGTAATGTAAACAGATGTTCCGTCCTTGCGCAAAAGAACCTTGCTCTGATTGTTTCCGTCACGGTCTTTTCCAACTGCCTCCGTAACATCTATCCTTACAGATCCGTCCTCTGCCTTATAGAATACTCCTTTGTCAAGGCCATCCTGAATCATTTCCTTTCCAAGAAGATATGTGTCGCTTTCAAAATAAAGCTTTTCAAAATCAACACCGGTCCTTTTATATGTCTCCTTTACACCGTTCAGAGTCCAGTCATTCATTTTCTGCCATAATGCACGTACTTCTGGATCTCCGTTCTCCCATTTTACAAGCATTTCCTCTGCTTCCTGAGCTGCCTCTGGATGTTCCTTGTTATACTGGTCAAACTCCACATAGCACTGGCCGACAAAATGATCTCCCTTGATGCCAAGGCTTTCCGGTGTGTCGTTGTTTTTTTCATGGAAAAGCTTATATGCAAGCATTGACTTGCAGATGTGTACTCCGCGGTTGTTTATGATGTTTGTTCTGAATACCTCTGCCCCTGCTTTTTTAAGTATGCGGCTTACTGACTCACCAAGTGCATCGTTTCTCATGTGGCCTAGGTGAAGAGGCTTATTTGTGTTTGGAGAAGAATACTCTACCATGACTTTGCGGCCCTTAAGGAATTCCCCGTCATCAGAATTGAATGAGCCGTAAGCGTCTCCCTGACTTTCAATTTTCTTGAGTGTGGAGACAACAGAATTTGCCTTGTTGAGCTTTACGTTGATGTAAGGTCCTGCCGCAAGAAATGAACCGAAACCTGCATCTGCATCGCGGTTTATGATTGAAAGGATTTCCTTTGCTATGACAGGAGGTGCCAGTCTGAATGCCTTGACAAGTACAAAAAGAGGTATTCCCAAATCTCCCATCTCAGGCTTAGGGGGATTCTCTACATGAAGCTTGTCTTCGGTGACAGGCTCTGTTTCAATTCCTTTTTCCTTGATATAGCAGTTTATAGCGTTCAGAACAATTTTCCTGAACAATTCCTTATTATCAGCCATTACAATACTCCAAAAAATGCTAAATTAGATTATACATTATAGAAAGGAAAAATTCAACTTGAAGGGAGCATATCAAGGAATTCTTTTTCATTGATGACCGGAATCCCCAGTTCCGTCGCCTTTTTGTTTTTTGAGGATCCGCTTGACGTATCATTCGTGACAAGATATGAAAGACCTTTTACCACAGAGGATTTAACGGCTCCCCCATTTTTCTTGACAAGGTTCTGTGCATCCGCCCTTTTCATTGTGTTAAGCTCTCCGGTAAAGCAGAATGATTTTCCCTCAAGGATTCCGCCTGTACTAAGACTGAGCCTGATTATTCCGCTTTCTACAAGAGATTCCATTTCTGCACGGTTTTCTTTAAGACCCTGAACAAGATTATGCGCCATTATCTCTGCAAATCCATGTACTGCCGCGATCTCTTCCTCCTGGGCATCCAAAAGGGCATTCAGCGTAGAAAAGCCGCCTTCTATCAGTTTTTCAACAACGGTCTCGCCGATTCCCTCTATGTCAAAGCCTGCGATATACTTACCAAGCGAAAGTTCCCTGTGATTCTGTATCGAGGCATATACTTTCTGGGCTCCAAGGGATTTTTTGTCCTGTGACAGGCTCTCCTGGTTAAGGAAATATGGGGAGAGTTTTTCTTCTGTAAGAGAATATAAACCTGTAATTGATTTTACGATTCCGTCCTTAAAAAGGGATGTGACAAGGGTTTCCCCAAGATCGCGTATGTCCGCCACATTCACCCATTTAAGAAGCTGATGCAGTATTCTCTTTGAGCAGTCCTTATTCGGGCAATAGAGCCTTGTTCCCTCGTTTACAAGGGTAGAACCGCATGTTGTGCATTTTGCGGGTATTTCCACAGGCATAAGGGCTTCCTGTGTCTCCTCGTTAACAATCCTTTCGATTTTTGGAATTATCTCTCCACGCTTTACGACAACAGCATGGCTTCCAATCTTCAGGCCCAGATTCTTTATTGTATTTGGGTTTGCAAGGCTTGCACGCTGTACTGTTGTTCCGTTCAAATCAACCGGATCAAATACGGCAACAGGAGTATATGTGGCACCAGACTCGTTCCATTCAACTTTGCGCACGACAGATACCGCTTCCTCCAGGCTGAACTTGAATGCTATCTGCCTGTCAGGTCTGTTTCTGAGCGAATCCTTATGGTTTACAATTCTTTCTTTTATGACAAGGCCATCTATGTCGTAATCAAGGTCCTTCCTCTTCTCCATGACGCTTGCACGGTAATCGATTACGTCCTGCACTGACTTTGCTATATAAAGCGGAACCGTGTTAAAGCCCAGCTTCTTGAGCCAGTTAAGCTTGTCCTCCTCGTCTGAGTAAGGCTGCTTTCCATCGGTTGACCACACGTCATAGACAATCACACAGAGGTTTTCCGAGCCTTCTCCGTCTTTTCTTTTCATAAGTCCGTTGGCGGCATTACGGCAGTTGGCTTTATCCGAATAGTATTTTTGATGAATCTGGTGAGTCATTATTACCTCACCGCGTATTCCTCCAGTAAAAGTCACAGGATTTCCGTCTTCAACAAGTGACTGCTTGACGCCGCTCATCTGTAAGGCATTGGCAGTGATTACGTCTCCTGTTTCTCCGTCCCCGCGTGTCACTGCACGGACAAGTTTTCCGCCCTCATACTGAAGCTCAAGGCTTGCTCCGTCCAGCTTATATTCAACCAGATACTCATCGTAGACATGCTTAACTGCCCATGACATGAATTCTTCCGGGCTTGCGGCCTTCTCCTGGCTTCCCATAGGCATTACGTGACGTGCCTTTGCAAAATTTCCGCTATCTGCACCAACTTTCTGCAAAATCTGATTATCCGGATCAAGGGAGCGAAGTTCATCCCACAATCTGTCAAATTCTGCATCGCTTATCTCGGCCTCTCCGTTGTAGTAGGAATCCTGATAGCGTTTAATCAGTTTCTCAAGCTCTTTTATCCGTTTAGAGTCATCACTTTTTTTCTGTGCATCATCAAGGTCAAAAAGTTCCATGCCAGCCCTCAATCCTTTTCAAACATCAGCTCGAATATATCACGTCCCGCATCAATTCCCTTCTGCTCGAATTTGGTCTTTGGCCTCCATTCCTGATGGGGAGCAAATCCTTCGTAACGGTTGTGTATTCCAGAGGTGGCATTCAGTTCCTCAAGTGCATTTTCCGCATACTCTGCCCAGTCCGTAACAAAATAAAGGTATCCGCCCTTTTTGAGTTTACTTGCAAGAAGCTCTGTTCTTGGTCTTTGAATAAGCCGTCTTTTATGATGCTTTTTCTTTGGCCATGGATCCGGGAAAAAAATATGGAATGCCTCAAGCGAAGAATCAGGTATCATTTTCTCCAGGGTTTCAATGGCATCATATTCGATTATACAAAGATTCTTAAGTTGTCTTTTTTGTATTTCGCCAAGAAGCCTTCCCACGCCCGGTTTATGGACTTCTGAGCCAATGTAATTCATGCCGGGATTTTTCTCTGCTATCTCTACCGTTGCATGTCCCATACCAAAGCCTATTTCCATTGT
>JAGADS010000133.1 GCA_017613485.1 Treponema sp. | reverse complement strand
GCATCAATCGAAAGCATAAGCTATGACAGGATTAAGGCAGAAGACGGAGAACTTTGCATTTACGGGAACAGATCTTATTCCTGCGAGGACATTTATCCAGATGAGGACAGACAGCTCCTGGGAATAATTCAGCTTACAAAGGGAAAAAACACACTTTCCATAACTATTCAGGACATTACCGGAGTAGAAAAAAGCGCGTCATATAACCTGGACATATACTGATTCGGCAAACCCTTACTTGATTGCCCTTAGAATGATACCGCCGCCAGAGCTTATTCCGTCGCGATAGAAAACCACGGACTGTCCCGGAGCAACCGCACGCTGTGGCTCATCAAAAATCACCCTTACGGCTTTTCCGCAAAGTGTCTCACCGGATTCAGGCATGTATGGCTCAATCGAGGCGTTCACAGGCTTTGAGGCAAGACGGATTTTCACCATAGCCTTGAAACTGCATTCAGGGTTATAGTCAGCAGGCCACACAAGATCATCAGCAATAAGTCCCGAGCAAAACAGGTCACTGTCTTTTCCAAGCACAACAAGATTCTTCTCCCTGTCAATCGCGGCAACATAAAGAGGCTCCTTTGCACTTACACCAAGGCCACGTCTCTGTCCAATCGTGTAATGCTCTATTCCACGGTGCTTTCCCAGAACCTTACCGTCCATGTCGATTATGTCACCCGGAACCGAAGGCTTATCCTTGAACAGGCTGTCCAGCATCTCGGGTGGAATAAAATCCTGACTTTCCTCTCGTTTTGCGGCCTCAAGATTTCTTTCCCCTGCCATCTGGAAAACCTCTTTTTTTGTGTAAGTTCCAAGAGGGAAACGGACTTTCTCCAGGACCTCTGACGGAATTCTGTAAAGAAAATATGCCTGGTCTTTTGTACTATCCGTTGCTATGGCAATCTGAGCAGGACGTTTTTCTCCGTTTTCATTTTGTATGGCAGATTCTCCATACTGACTTGATATTTTCTCGCTACCCCTTACGACAGAGGCATAATGACCCGTACAGAAATAATCGTATTCAATTCCAAGGCTTTTTATTCCTGCAAGAAGGGCTCCGAATTTTATGAAACGGTTGCACCTGATGCAGGGATTGGGAGTTCTTCCTGACCTGTACTCACTTTTAAAATAATCCAGAACCTGAGTCTTGTATTCACCGCTTACGTCAATCACATGATATGGAATTCCGTTTTCTGAGCAGAATTTACGGCACTCTTCTATGTCTGCCTTTTCACCGGGACCATAGCAGCTGTCATGCATCACGGCATTCTCAGGAAAATCAAGCTCACCTTCCTTCCACAAAGCCATGGTCACGCCTGTAACGATACAGCCTTTTTCCTTTAGCAATAAAGCGGTCATTGTGGAGTCAACGCCTCCCGACATTCCGACAACAACCCTGTCGCCCTTAGCCGGCATATCCAAAATTTCATAATCCATATCTGAATATTACAGGAAAATGCTCTAATTTTCAACTTATCATCATCGGTTCCTTAGACCTTGTTAAAACCATCACTATAGTTTATAATGAAATGCATGAACTGGTTAATTATCGCTCCTGACATACAGAACAAGAACATAAGCAAAATCGAGGACTTCCTTCTTAAGCAGAAAGAGGAGATGCCTGACGAACTTTTCATTTCTGCAGAACTCAGCCATGAGGAGCTTACGGAATGCTCAAGGTCACTCAGCAAGGCAACCCACTGCGTAATTCTGGATGCCGAGAAACTGGCTTCTTTTGAAGAATACAAATTCATACTCGGATTTCTTGCAGGTAAAAACTGCGTAACATTAATTCAATGCAATTCAGAGAATCAGAGGCTGGAGGCAATAGAAAGGGAAGAACCTCTAACCAAGCGGATCTATGCAAAATTCACGGAGCTTCTCTCTGCCCTGAAAAAAGATTTCAAGACATTCAAGGAAACGGACAGCGTACATAATTCCCTTGTAAAGCTTTTGACTATGGGAATACCTTTTACCGCAGACAGTTTTGCCTATTATCTTGAAAAGGACAAACCCGAGATTTACAATATGTTCATAGACGCAGGAATGCCTGTCAACGCTAAGACCGGTGAGGGTGTCCCGCTTTTGAGCATTGCAGTAAGGTCAGATCATTTTGATCAGGTTAAATGGCTTCTTGGTCTGGGTGCCGACATCAATGCAGTATCAGGTGACAGGGGTTATACGGCGGTAATGGATGCCGTGTGGCGTAAAAACTATGACATCACGAAATTCCTTGTTGAGAAGGGAGCAGACCTCAGTACAGTAAGCTCAGACGGACAGCCGATTCTTGTTCTTGCGGTAGGAAACGGAAACGAGAAAATCGTAGAGCTTTTGCTTAAGAGCGGGGCAGACGCAGACCTTGCCGACAGCATGGGCATGAGTGCAAGGGGATATGCAAACCTGTTCAAGAAACCGGGCATGGTTGAGATAATGGCAAAGTATCCCAAAAAAGAGGATTAGGTGATGGAAGATACATACAAAGTCGTTTTTGCAGGCGGTGGCAGCGGCGGACATATTTACCCCGGAATTGCGGTGGCAGATGCGCTTAAAACCGAGGCAGAGAAAAGAGGAATAAAGATAGAGATTTTCTGGATTGGAAACAAGGCAGGAATTGACAGGACAATCATCGAAAAAAACCTTGTATCCCAGGGAGGAAGCATTTCTTCGTTCTACGGAATCTCCTGCGGAAAACTAAGGCGATATCTTTCTTTTAAGAATTTTACAGATCTGTTCAGGATTATATCAGGTTATTTTGAGTCAAAGAAAATATTGAGGAAAACAAAACCTGTCTGTCTTTTCTCCAAAGGCGGATTTGTAAGCGTGACTCCATGCCGTGCCGCAAAGAAACTTAAAATCCCCTACTACACCCATGAGTGCGATTTTACTCCAGGACTTGCTACAAGATTAAATTCAAAATATGCCTCAAAGATTCTTCTGTCATACGAGGAGACAAAAAAATTCTTTCCTTCTGATGTTGATAAATGCATTGTCACCGGGAATCCTGTACGTCCGGTATTCTGGGAAGACAACAGGGGCAAGGGACTTGAATTCCTCAAAATTGAAGCAAACAGCAAAAAGCCTGTCCTTCTTGTAATCGGTGGAAGCCTAGGTGCAACCCAAATCAACACTCTGGTAAGCGAGAACCTTGAATGGCTGTGCGAGCGTTTTATTGTCGTCCATCAGACAGGGAAGCAATGGGCAGAGGAACATCCAGAGACCTTTGAAAAGGCAGATGAAAATTATAAGCCTTTTGAATTCATTTATTCTCAAATGCCATGGGTTATTCAGGCAAGCGACGTCGTTCTTTCCAGGGCAGGTGCAAACTCTCTGTGGGAATGTGCGGTTTGTGAAAAGCCTATACTCCTCATTCCTTTGTGCGGTTCAGGAACAAGAGGCGATCAGGTTGACAATGCCAAATATCTTGAAGGCAAAGGGGCTGCACTCACACTCATCGGAGAAAATGCCACACAGGAAAAACTAAAGGAAAGCCTTACTTCATTGCTTGATGAGGATAAAAGAAAAGAGCTTTCTCTTTCATGCCGCAAACTTACAGGTGAAACAAAAAGCGCTGTTACAATAGCAAATTTCATATTGGAAGGTATCAAATGACATTTACAATCTTAGACTTGGTTTTTATAGCCATAATCATTTTATGTATCGTGATGGGTCTTGTAAAAGGATTCATTGATTCTGTATTTGACAAGGCAGCTCCACTTGTTGCCGTATTCGGTTCATTCCTCTTCTGCAGAAGGATAGCTGAATATCTTTCTCCTCACATCAAGAATTCTGTTGTTGCAGTTGCCGTTGCATTCCTCGGGCTTTTCATAGTCCTCTTTATAGTCGTGAAAATCATTCAGGTGATAATCGGAAAACTGTTTGATAATGAGATACTTGACGGTCTTAACCGAACGTTAGGTTTAGTTTTCGGTTTAATCGAAAGCCTTGCATTGATCTGCATCATAATATGGGTGTTAAAGAAATTCCCGTTCTACGATTTCAAGCCATATCTTGAAAACAGCCTGTTCTTCAGACTATATCAGAATATATTGATACCGGCATCTCAAGTTGTCGGAGGAACAAATGTTTGACAATGTGCTTCACCAGAGCGCAACAGACTTACTTTCGGATGACATAGCAAAAAACTCTCTTCCACCGTCACTTTTGTTTGCAGGTCCCGCAGGATCGGGTAAACTTACTGCCGCACTGGAACTTGCCCGCATAGTAAGCTGCTCTGGGAATGACAAGGGGGCATGGAACTGTACCTGCTCTTCATGTAAAAAGCACAAGGCAATGGTAAGCCAGTCACTGCTTCTTTGTGGCCCTTCATCAAGAACACTTGAAATCTCTGCCGCAAAAGCAACCCTTCTTTCTCAAAACGCAAACGCAACAAGCCATGTGGAAGCATCACGATACCTTTACCTGAGGGCTGTACGGAAACTTACAAACAGATTCTCTCCAATTCTTTGGGAAGGAGAAGACAAGCTTTCCAAATTCTCCCCTATACTGCAGTCCATCGATGAAAACATCGAGTATCTTGAGCCGTCAAGAATACTTCCGAATGCAGAGGAACTTGGTAAAATACTTGATGAGATAGAAAAGCATACGTCAAAACTTGAGTCAAGCTTTCTCTATCAGACACTCCCAATTTCCCAGATCAGGAACATCTCTTCCTGGGCACACTTAAGCTCAACCAGCGGCAAAAAAGTCGTCATAATTGAAAATGCAGATAAAATGGCAGACAGTCCGCGTAATGCACTCCTTAAAATTCTTGAGGAACCTCCGGCTGACGTTCTATTCATACTGACAACAGAACAGAGAGGCGCAATTCTTCCCACAATACTTTCCAGGGTCAGGACCTATAATTTCTTTAACCGCACAAAAGAACAGCAGCAGGAAGTCATAAACAGGGTATTTCATTATGATTCCGTATATCGCGGGAAACCGGTACCAGACAGCATAAACGATTTTCTTCAGATTTACCTTCCGGTCCACCCCTCCACCATAAGGGCAAATGCAATCTCATATTTCAAGACAGCATCCCAGGGACATGTGCCTGACATTCCGGCAATAGTCTCATCATGCGGAAATTTCGATATAAAGGCACTTTTCAAGCTTTTTATAGAAAACCTTATCTCCATTCAAAAACCTCTTGCTCAAAGCGCACAGGGCTCATCGGCATCTGCCATGCTCCTTGATAAATTCAGGAAAATATACAGTGATGTAAACCTCTACCGTCAGAAACCTTCATCAGCATTGGAAGAGCTTACACGCGAGATACTGCTCATAAACCGCATGCACGGCGGCATTTTAAGGGAGACATTTGATGAATGACTTTGTTAAAAAGGCTTCCCGAAAAATCTCCAAGCTATCCCCAGAGCAGCTTTCGTCTTTCATAGATTCAATAATCAGCGAGAAAGACAGGATGGATTCAATTCTATCAAGTCTTTCCACAGGCCTCATAATCGTTGACTGTTCATGGAAAATAATCGACCTTAACAAATCAGCAGAAAGGCTTTTACCGTTCAGGAATCACGGCTCTGACATAAAGGCAGATACTGAGCCAGTATGGACGCAAATTCTTGACAATGATGTCTCAAGCTATCTAAAAAAATGCGCAGAGGAAGAAAGGACAAACGTAAACGAGGAATTCTCGATACAGAACAATGACAGCTACAGGTTCATCACGCTGACAGTTGTTCCCCTTGTAAAAAAAGAATGGAATGATGATGATGAGGTAACCGACACGACCATAGCAGGCTCAATCATCACAATAGAGGACATCACGGAAAAAAGGCAGCAGGAAATACTCCTTCACAGGATGGAAAGTCTTGCAAGCCTTACAAATCTTGCGGCCTCAGTTGCACATGAGATAAAGAATCCGCTAGGTGCCATAAGCATTCACATTCAGCTATTGCAGAAAGCTGTTGCAAAGGCAAGAAAATCAGACGGCATGCTTCCCTCAGAGAAATTCATGGAGAACTACATTTCCGTAATCAACGAGGAGATTGACAACCTTAATAAAATAGTAGTTGACTTTCTTTTTGCAGTAAGACCTGTTCAGGCAAACCTTCATCTTGTTAATCCTGACGAGCTCCTTTCTGCCTTTATCCAGTTTTACGGTCCTGAGCTTGAGAACAAGAACATCATGCTCAGTACAAAATTATCCAGCGGAAGCACAAAGCTTTTGCTTGACGAAAAACTATTCCGAGAGGTAATCATTAACATCACTCAGAATGCACTTTACGCAATCCAGGCAAGATATCCTGACATGGAATCAAAACTCGGTGAAATAGTAATTGAGACATTCATCAAAAATGATTTTTATTACCTGACTATTGCCGACAACGGCTGCGGAATGGATGCCAAGACAGCAGAACATATCTTTGAGCCATACTACACCACAAAGGCAAACGGCACAGGACTTGGACTAACGACAGTTTACAAAATCATAAAGGAATTCCGCGGAGACATAGACGTAAAATCAGTTCAGGATCACGGAACTGTCTTTACAATAAAGCTCCCGGTACCGCAGAACAAAATCAAGCTTCTTGCAGATAATTCAGGACAAAAAGAGGAAAGCAAAGCATGAAATTCACACTCCTGATAATTGATGATGAAAAGAACATCCGGGAAGGACTTGCCGCAAACTTTGAGCTTGAGGACTATAACGTAAAGACAGCCGCCACTGGAGAAGAAGGTCTTGCATTGATTGAAAAAGGAGACATAGACCTTGTAATCACAGACCTGAGGATGCCGGGTATAAGCGGAGAACAGGTCCTTGCTAAAGTAAGCTCGGAGACACCGGGAATTCCTGTCATCATCCTTACAGGCCACGGAAGCATAGACAGCGCAGTTGATGCAATGAGACATGGTGCCTATGATTTCCTTACAAAACCGCTTAACCTTGACCAGCTTTCTTTAATCGTAAAGCGTGCTCTTGAAGGAAGGGAAATGAGTCTCCAGCATCAGGAGCTAAAAAAAGAACTGGAGAAAAACAATGTCCTCAAGGGAATGATAGGGAATTCTCCTGCAATGCAGAAAGTTCAGCAGCTTATAAAAAAAGTCGCAAACACCCGTGCAAATGTCCTGATTACAGGAGAAAGCGGAGTCGGAAAGGAGCTTGTTGCAAATGCGATTCACAATCTTTCTTCACGCAGGGACAAGAGCTTTATAAAAGTGCACTGTGCGGCATTGAGCGAGACCCTTTTGGAAAGTGAGCTGTTCGGACATGAGAAAGGAGCATTTACAGGTGCCGACAAAATGCAGAAGGGACGCTTTGAGCTTGCACATGGCGGAACAATTTTTCTTGACGAGATAGGAGAAATCAACCAGAACGTTCAGATAAAAATACTAAGGGTGCTTCAGGAAAAAAAGTTTGAGCGTGTCGGTGGTGAGCAGACAATAGAGGTTGACGTAAGGATAGTTGCCGCAACAAACCGCAATCTTGAGGAAGAAGTAAAGGCAGGCAGGTTCAGGGAGGACCTTTATTACAGACTGAATGTAATCCATATTCAGGTTCCACCGCTAAGGGAAAGAAAAGAGGACATACCGCTTCTTGTGTCATCCTTCCTCGATGAATTCAATAAGGAGAACGGCAAGAGCATAAAATCAGTTGACAAACGTGCAAAGACCGCACTGTTCAATTACAGCTGGCCCGGAAACATCCGTGAATTACGTAACTGTATGGAAGCGGCAGTTGTTATGTGTAGTGGGGATGAGATTACCCAGGAGGATTTACCGCCTACAATAAGCTCCAGCAGCACAGGGGAAAACCTTGCCATACCGCTGGGACTTACTCTTGACGAGGCAGAGAAAATCATCATTCAGGAAACGCTTCTTGCAAATGCAAACAACAAGACACGCACGGCGGAAATACTGGGAATCGGAAGAAAAACTTTGCAAAGAAAGCTGGCCGAATGGGGAATAGAAGGAGAAGAGGCACCG
>JAGADS010000132.1 GCA_017613485.1 Treponema sp. | reverse complement strand
AGTTGATCAGTGCGAAAAACGGATTCAAGTCATTTGAAAAAATCAATAAATTTGATATAATAACTAAACCGTTTGAAGTCGGTGTTGAACTGAGTGCCAAACAGGAAATGATGAGATACAAGATTGCAGAGCTGTACAAGGCAAAGATTGCCAGGATGTACAAGGCCTGACGAAAACCCAGTGGAGAGCCATGGCAAAAAAGAAAAAGAGCAAGCCTGATTTTTCAAAACCAAAGCCGCTTGCCAAGAGCGAAGAAGAAGTAGAGATAGTATCCGCACTCCAGCCCCAGAAAAAAGAGGCAGGAACTGAAGATGAAGAGCTGAAAAGTCAGAGAAAGGCAGAGAAGCAGAAATTCTTCCCTGACCAGACTTACTTTAACCTTCCGCTCATAGTGATTGCAGGTCGTCCCAACGTCGGAAAATCAACTCTGTTCAACGCGCTTACCCACACAAAAAGGGCAATCACAGACCCTACCCCAGGCGTAACCCGAGACCCGGTTGAAGGCACATGCTTTATAGCAGGAAAACCAGTTCATCTGATGGACACAGGAGGCTACAAGCTTACCCGTGACCTTAAGAGCCGTGAAAGCGAGATGGACGACCTTGTTGTTGAAAAAACCGTGGAAATGCTCAATCGTGCCGATAGAATCCTCCTTCTTCTCGATGCCACCGAGATTACAGCCGAAGACGAGGAGCTCATTCTAAAGCTAAGGCCCTACTGGAGCAAACTGATTGCCGCCGTAAACAAGACAGAGGGCGGAAAAAACGAGGCACTCGCATACAATTACATGAAATTCGGATTCAACGAGCTCTTATGTATATCTGCACGCCACGGAGACAACCTGCCGCAGCTGGAAGAGGCAATGGTAAAGGGCTTAGATTTCAGCAGGGTAACGGAAGGCTCAGAGACAGACAGGCCGATACGCATTGCAATACTGGGAAAACCGAATACAGGAAAATCAACGCTAAGCAACGCACTTACACATACAGAGGCAAGCATAGTAAGCGATTATGCAGGCACAACCCGCGATGTAGTTGAGGGAAGCTTCAGGTACAATGGCAGGGACATTCAGATTCTGGACACAGCCGGAATAAGGCGCAAAAGCAAGGTAACGGAGAACGTCGAGTATTATTCAGTGAACCGTGCCATAAAGACACTTGATGAATGTGACATCATGTTCCTGATGATAGACGCACAGGAAGGCCTTACAGAGCAGGACAAGAAGATTACCTCACTTGCATACGAGAGGGGACGCGGAATCATCTTTATCCTTAACAAATGGGACACGATGGAAGACCAGAGCACAAAGGCACAGAAAAAGGCATTCGACTACATACACACAATGTTCGGGCAGATGCAGTGGGCACCGATAGTGACACTCAGCGCAAAGAACCACGACGGTCTCAAGAACCTGATGAACACAGCGCTTACCCTGTTTGAGCAGCTTACACGAAAGATCGACACCGCCACACTCAACATCGCACTAAACGACTGGCTGGAGAAATATCCGCCGCCTGCAACAAAGGCAATCCACTTTAAGGTAAGGTACATCACACAGACAAGCGTAAATCCCGTGAACTTCCTGATTTTTGCAACACGCCCGGAGAACGTGCCCGGAAGCTATGTCACATACCTTAAGAACCGTGTCCGCGAGGATCTTGGATTTGACCATATACCGGTTCAGATAGAGATGAAGGCAAGCCGTCAGAAATGGCAGGACAGGGAGCGCTAGTTTTGGCTCAGTACACGATTGGAGAAGTAGAGACAATCACAGGAATCAAGCCTCATATACTGCGTTACTGGGAAGACAACGTGAGCATTTTCAATCCGCAGAAAGACTCAGGGGGACACCGTGTATACACCCAGCGTGAGATTGACATAATATGCAGGCTCAAGTACCTGATCTATACAAAGCACTTTACGATTCAGGGGGCACAGGAACAGCTCCTGCGTGAAATGGGAGACCAGAACTCAAAGGAAAAGGCACTCTTTGCAATCAGGAAATGCCGTGCGGAACTGGACAGTCTTTTTCTTCAAATCAGGAACATAAGCAAAAAGGAATAAAGTGACATGAAAAACTCGCTGCTTGCAGAATCTTCAATTCCACCGGAAGCAAAAAAAATACTTGCGGAATTTGACAAGATCATATCCTCCACTCACCCGCTCAACTCAAAGCAGAGGGCAATGCTTCCAAAGAACATACTGGAGCTAAGCCACACACTCACAGACGAAAGAACCGACAGAAGACTAGGATACATGAACCAGCCTGCAACACTTTCTGCCTACACTCACTATTATCTCTGGTGGAATCTTGTCCGTCTTACAAGGCTTTTCTCTAACCTGCCGCGTGAATTCTTCAATTTAAAGGAAAACTCCGTATGCCTTGACCTCGGAAGCGGTCCCCTTACAGTTCCCATCGCAATCATGCTTGCACGTCCTGAACTCAGGTCACGGGAACTTACATGGTACTGTGTTGACATTTCATCGCAGGCACTTTCTATCGGAGAAAACCTGCTTTTAACTGTTTCCGCCAGACTGAATTCAAAGCCATGGAAAATCGTACGCGTAAAGGGAGACTTTGGAACTGCAATCAAGGAAAAGGCATCTTTCATAAGCTGTGCAAACGTGTTCAACGAGATACGAGAGGGAGACAAGATGCCCCCTGATTTTCTTGCAAAAAAATATGTTCAGGGCATTCTTGATTATGCGCAGAAAGACAGTGACACAAGAATTCTTGTAATTGAACCGGGCACACCACCCTCCTCCAGGCTTCTCTCTCTGATGCGTGACTCTTTCATGCGGACGGATTATTTCCCGGTTTCTCCCTGCACACACTGCCTGACATGCCCCATGGACGGAAAAAAGGGCGGTAAATGGTGCAATTTTGCATTCACAACCGAGCAGGCCCCCTATGCCCTGAAAAAACTGTCGGAAAAGGCAAGGCTCCCCAAGGAAAGGGCGGTCCTGTCGTTTATTGCGGTAACAAATCAAAAGGCACTCCTTCCCCAGACAACCGAGGGAATGATGAGCATAAGGATTACAAGCGACTTGATCCGGCTCCCAGACAACAGGAAAGGCTACTATGCATGTTCCCCAAAAGGTCTTCTGCTAGTCTTGAGCGAAAAGAAACTGTTCTCTGGAAGCTGTGTTTTGATTCCGGCAATCACCGAAAAAGTGCCAAAAGACAGGAAAACAGGTGCACTTATGGTGACTTTTGACTGAAATTCCGCTTTTTTTATGAATATTCAGCCTGAATTCAAGATTTTCAGCAAATTCATGAAAAATTTTTTTTAAAATTGTACCGTTTTTTAAAAAATTATGATATAATATATATTGACGACGGAGCGTTTTTTAATAAAAAAGTCCTTCCGAATCATCTGCTACAGGCAGACTTAGGAGCAATTGTGAACAAACGAGATTTTCCGAAGATTCATTTTTATGATCAGGATTTTGTGGACATATATGACAAGACCTGGAACTGGCTATCAGATTACTGGATTGACCCCTCAACCGGAGAAAAATCCCCGGACGGTCTTTTCATTTACCCTGCGCACAACAAGTAC
Source organism: Treponema sp. (assembly GCA_017613485.1). The sequence continues at coordinate 2,484 of JAGADS010000132.1, read as the reverse complement.
ATACTTGATCAGGCAGAAGCAATATTCTCCTCATTTTTCCTTGTCTATTCAAACAGGAATTTTCCCGCAAGCAAGAATATAGACTATTTTTATGCCCGTCAGGAAGAAAGCGGTGCCATACGCTGGAAGTATGATGCCGTGACAAACAAGCCCATCACAGACAAAACCAACCCGGAAGGTGTAGGCCTGCCTCTCTTTGCATGGGCGGAATTCAACCTCTATCACAAATCAGCAAACAAAAGGCGCATCAAGGAAGTAATGCCAATCCTCCAGAATTACATGAGCTGGATTGAACGCACATTCAAGAAACCGAACGGACTCTACTCTGTTCCGCATACCTTCTCCACCATGTTCAATTCTCCAAGAAAAGGTGCATACTATCCCATAGACTTCAACAGCTGCATGGCAATCAACGCCGCACACATGTCTGCACTCGGAGACATACTCAACGACAAGGACATAAGCTTCCAGTACAAGAAAATGTACTTCAGCCTAAAGACAAGAATCAACTCGCTGATGTGGGATTCAGATACAGGCTTCTACTACGACCTGGACAAGGACGAGAAACGTCTGTCAAGAAAAACAATCGCAGGATTCTGGCCTATGCTTGCCGAGCTTCCAAATGCAGACAGGGCAGAGATTCTTGTGGCACACTTAAGCTCACCAAAGACATTCGGAACCGACCATCCGTTCCCGACATTGAGTGCAGATGACCCGGACTTCAAGCTGACTGGAGAAGGATTCAAGGGTTCTGTATTCCCGCCGTTCAACTTCATGGTGATTAAGGGACTCGAAAAATACCAGCACTATGGTTTTGCCCGCGAATGTGCAATCCGCCACATGTACTATATTCTTGAGGGATTAAGCCCGCTGGATTCAAAGCAAAAGGGAGACTTGTTCGAGGCATATCTTCCGACAAAAGAAGGTCCAGCTCAGTTACGTGGTGACTCAAGCTTCCCGCGAAAGCGTTTCCTGCATTTCATAGGACTTTCAACTATCGCAATCATGATAGAGAACATCATCGGACTTAACATAAGCCTGCCACGAAAAACGGTAGACTGGGTGATTCCGAACCTTGAGATAATGGGAATTGAAAAGCTGTCACTTAAACGCAACCTTATTACGATTTTGAGCAACAAAAGCTCACGTGGATGGGAAATCCAGATGGAAAGCGAGAAGCTCTATTACTTTACGATCAACATTCTTGACCAGAAGAAAAAGACGCTCCCGATTCCTTCCGGAAAATGCTCAATGCTGATCGACAAGCTTTAATCAAGCCGCACGGAAACGGAACCATAGCAGCAAATCCAAATCCGTATGGCCATATCTTACTTTGATTATTTTGAACTCTCTAAATACAGGTCTCCGTCCTTGATCCAGCCGATTTTCCTGAACAAAAGACCGAAAAGCCATGTCAAAATACCGGGAAGGACAAAGCTCACAAGAATCAGGCCAAGCCATTCCATTACACCAGGAGTGACAGCGCTTGCACCCTGAGCCACTGCCTGCTCCACCGGGGAATACCAGCCTGTTATCATTCCTATCTGACCTACAAAACCGCATGTTCCCATTCCAGAGGAAACCGGAGCACCGTTCATCTGAAGCTTGAACACGCATGTTGATATAGGGCCTGTTATTGCAGAGGAAAGGATTACCGGAAGCCAGATACGCGGATTCTTTACGATGTTGGGCATCTGAAGCATTGAGGTTCCAAGCCCCTGACTTACAAGACCGCCCCATTTGTTTTCACGGAAGCTCATTATTGCAAAACCGATCATGTTTGCAGAGCAGCCAGCCACAGCCGCACCGCCCGCAAGCCCCACAAGACCGAAGGCATGACATATTGCCGCACTTGAAATTGGAAGAGTCAGGACAACTCCCACGACCACGGACACGATGATTCCCATCACAAACGGATGAAGGTTTGTCGCCCAGATTATCAGGTCACCGATGGAAGAAGCCGCAATTCCAATCCACTTTGCACACAAAACCGCAAGCAGGACACCGGAAATCAGCGTTACAAGAGGAGTCACAAGAATGTCCACCTTGGTTTTACCGCTTACAAGAGTTCCAAGCTCACAGGCTATTATCGCAATGACAAGAACCGCAAGAGGACCACCAGCACCGCCGAGCTTGTTACATGCAGCACCTACAGCCGCAAGAGAAAAAAGCACCAGTTTCGGAGCCTTGAGTGCGTATCCTATTGCAATTGCCATGGCAGCACCGACAACAGCCGCATCAGACGCAAAGGTTCCTGCATCTACAAAAAAAGTTCCTACGGGATTCTCTCCCAGTTTCAAAATCAGCTGACCGAGTGTCTTTACTATTGTTCCCACAAGAAGGGATGCAAAAAGACCATGGGCCATTCCACCAAGAGCGTCAACCAGATAGCGCTTTACATATTTATTCATATTTCCCCCAAAAGACTGTATTAAAACCGAATATTATCAGATACAGAGGATTAAATCAATAATGAGCATTTTT
>JAGADS010000131.1 GCA_017613485.1 Treponema sp. | reverse complement strand
TTGTATTAGATCCTTCGATAAAATTTCAGAATGGTCAGGAAGTTGTTGTCACCTATACAATAGTTCAATCTGTTCCTAGGAAAAAACCTCAAGATTTCCTTGTAGACTCCCGTGTTGGTGCTATTCCTAACAGTGGAAAATCTCTTTCAGAATACCGTTCAGATAGGCTAAGAAAATATGCAGGTATTGATTGATACGAATATAGTTCTAGACATGCTTTTGAATCGAACAGATTTTGTTCAAGCTGCTGTCAAAATATTTAAAATTCCAGACGACACTGTTCAAAAATATGTTTCTGCTTCTGCCATTACAGATATCCATTATATTGCTTACCAAGAGATAAGAGATAAATCCAAAGTAAGGGATTTGCTAAAAAAAGTCTTGCAGATTATTCATGTATCAGGAGTTTCTGAGGAGGATATCGTATCAGCATTAAACTCTGATTGGAATGATTTTGAGGATTCAGTTCAGAATGCTGTAGCGGAATCCAATGAATATGATGCTATAATTACAAGAAACAAATCTGATTATAAAAAATCAAATTTAAGTATTTTTTCACCAGATGAATTTTTGGCTAAGATAGGCTTGTAAGGAATTCATGTGACACTATCCCCCACGCTCTTTAAGAGATCCTTTTGGACTGTTTGTTCCGGAAAGCTAAAAACATAGAAATTTTTATCAATAACTACTTGAAGAAAATGGAGAAAATGAGTATAGTAGAGATATTGTTTACTTGCTTGCTTTTCGGAGAGAGTTATGAAAAATTTACGACGCTTTGCATACTGCCTGGTTTTGATTTGTTCAACTTTGCTTATTTCCTGTGAATTCTGGCAGCAGCCTGTACGTGAGTATCTTGAGTATTGGACTACTACATGTCAGGTTGGTAAAACCGAATACCTTACGCCATACACAGAACTGGACGGTTCGCCTACTTTCTGCCCTGAACCCGGTTGAAATCGACATCTACCTGATAAATCCCAAAGGCTACCCTATTCTCTGTAAATCGAGTGATACCCAAAAGTGCTTTAAGTTTACAGACGAATCTAAAAGCTCAACCTTTTATACCGATTATTCCGAGACAGCACTGGACCACAACACAACGATAAAAATACGTGCCACACTTCCTGATGACACCGAAGGCCAGAAAATAACACTGAGCGGCTGCATTTGGCCTGAAAACCGTTCAAGTGACTGGAGTGAGGAACAGCTCAAGGAATCTTTCCCGGAGCTTTTTTATGAGACAACTTTTGTTCAGAACACACCACCGGACAATGTAAAGAACATGAATACCTCCGGAAGTGGAGAGTTTTACCCCGGAACAAAAATGCACTACCTCTGGTTCGATCTTCCCAACCTGAGCTTAAAAAGAAACCACGGTTCAAGATACGAGATAAAGACCTACCTGCGAGAAAGCGACGGAGAACTTTATTACAAAGGAAGTGAGATAATAAGCCTTGATGACAGCGACATGGGAAACCACACATACCTGTATTATTCCTCAAAACAGGAAGAATACCTTTTCTATGAATACACAGTTCAGGTTCTTGGTCCGCACGGATTAAAATCAGAAATGCTTTCCACGGATCCAAGACTTGGTGTACATCAGCTTACCGAGCCGGCTCTGGACATTATAAATGAGTTTAATGAACTTGAGGATGAGCAGGGCTTCAAATGCATTGAAGTGGCAGCAAATAACGATTCAGTTTCATACACAGCACAGGTAGCCAATGAGGGAGACATTCTCAAAGTTACTGTAGATGACGGAGACGGTGAATACGAGGTATTCCCTGGAGCAGACGGAAAGTATTCAATAACCGGAATCGGACAGCACACGATTACAGCCAAATCCAGCAAGGACGGAAGCCGACCGATTTCAGTTACAAAGAAAATCAGAATCGTAAAGACACCGGATCCTGCCACATTCACATTCGGCACAAATGAAACAGACACATATTTCAACGATATGACCGACACAAGCGGATATGAGTACCTTGAGGTTCCACAGTTAAATTCAACAGTGGGCTACACTATTTCTCCAACGGAAGAAGGAACCACAGTCTCAGGCACTGTTGACGGAACTGCATTCAGCGAGACAGAAGAGTCAAAGACAGGAGCACTCAACGTAAACGCTCACACACTCACGGCAGTTATTCACAAGCAGTACTGCAACGACGTGACGACCACACGAAAGATCATGGTCGCAAAGACACTTGAGGAACCTGTATATATCTTCACCCCGAACTTGAACGGAAAGAAAGTTGGTGAAGTTGAATATCTTGAAGTCTCATCGTCAACAGAAAAAGCATGCTATACGGTTAAGCCTTCTGCAGTTGACAGCGGTGCATGTGTTTCATCCACGGCAGGAAGCATAAAGTTTGATGCAACACCGCAAAAGAGCGGAGAACTGGCTGTAAACGATTACACGTTCACTGTCACCGTAAGCAAGGACCACATGATTCCACGGACGTTCACAAAGAAGGTAAAGGTCGATTCCGTACTCACAAAACCTGAAATAAAATTTGGAACAGATTTCAACAACAAAAAAGACGCCTTGAACTATAGATATATCGAGGTTGACAGTGCCAGCTCTATAGTGACCTACACCGTAACCAACAAAGATTCAAGGGGAGGTACCTTAAGCACAGTAGTCACCAACATGGCAAACAGCCCTAATACTACTGTGTCAACAAATGATTCAGGAGAGCTTGGAGTAGGAAAATACAAGATTGAAGCCACGGTAAAAAAAGACGGCTACACCGATGTCATTGCAAGAGAGTTCATAGTCATTGTGCCAAAACTCAAGGAGCCGACTATCACATTCGGAAAAGACTTCAACGGAAAGGGTGCAGATACTGACGGCTACCTTTATATTGAGGTTCCAAATTTAAATTCCACAGTATCGTACACATCAAGCTCACCGGATACCGGCGTTACAGTCACGACAAAGATAAACAATTGGGCAAAGGACAATTCCGGAGACCTTATCATTGGAGATCATGAAATAGTTGTTACAGTAACCAAGGCATTCCAGATTGACGCAACCATAACTAAGAAAGTAAAGGTTGTGCAGCAATTGCAGGAACCTGACTTTGAATTCACCAAATACGGTTTGAGCGGATGCACAATATCAGGATTCGAAACCATAGAAGTGCCGAAAACAACAGACAAAGAAAACTATAAGATTAAGCCAAAAACTGCAGACAGCGGTGCAAAGATTACATCCTCCAGCGGAAGCAGCATAGTATTCTCTGAGACAAGCGAAAAGAGCGGTCAGCTTGGAATTGGCGAATACACAATCAAAGGAACCGTAAGCAAAGACTACATGATTAGCAGGGAGTTCACAAAGAAAATAAAGGTCGTGCTCGCAATCCAGGAGCCGTCATATTCATTCACACCCGGCCTGACTAGGGAATCGGGAGAAAAATGGATAGAAGTCCCGGAGACAGACCATAATGTAAGCTGTACAATAAGGGCAAGCGCAAGCGGAGAAAAAATCAAGGTGACGGAGGGCGGCACAACCCATTACAACACAGGCTCAAGTCCTGCAACATTCACGCTGAGCTCACTCGGCGAGCACACGCTTACAATAAGCATTACAAAGGATAATTACAAGACAAAGACCGTCACAAAGACAATAAAGATTGTGGAGCAATTGCAGAAACCAACATTTAAAATCTACAGAGATTCTGGCATGACAAGCGAAGTAAGTGCAACCAACGACTGTAAAGGAGGCTCTTCTTATCTTCTATACAGCAATTATAATACAGAATTAACACCTTACGGAACAATTGCATTGTACTACAAGTTTACATCTCCTGATGGAGGAACTGTAAAGACTACAGATGTCACCGCATCCGGACACACCTATACGGATTATGACGGAGCAGACTCTTTTATTGAACTTGGTCCACACAGAGTTACAACAGAGGTTTCCAAGACCAATTACGTCACAAGGACTTTCCCAGAAGAAAAAATTTATGTACAGGGAATATTGACACCTGCAACATTCTCTATAACTAACGGAGTAAAGAAAGGAGGTGCAGGAACCTCTAAGTCAAATCCTGAAAAATGGCAGTTCAGCTACAAGAACTATGAATCGCTAGAATGTAAGGTTTCGGCAGGAAATGAAGGAAACACTGTATCAATAAGAGTAAACAATCTTGATCCAGAAAACATGACGTTCGGTCTTTCTCCTGACAATACATATACGATTGAAATTGAACAGACAAGAATGTATTGCAAGTCCTCAGATAAGATAACAAAATACATTAATGTTATGATTAAACCGATTACACTGACAAGCAGTAATTTATATATAGAAATAGACGGCTTTGGAGAAAATTCGTTTAACGCAAAGGGAGTTATCTCTATTGCAGGACCAACTAAAACTACGGCTATTTGGGATCACATGAATAACCAATATGCGGTAACTCAAAACAACTGGTGCACACCTGGTGGATCAATTAGTACATGGACTGATACCTTTACATCTCCAACACAGACAATAAAAGTTTGCTTCAATAAATTTAGGCGGCATAGAGGCGGAATAACAAAAGACAATCCAGTCTTCGTAGATGGCGAGTATTGGTTCCCTGAAATCCAGTTATCTGAAATAAAAAGAGGAAGAGGAGAAGATCAAACAGCTGGCTCTAATTGGACTTATATTTGCAAACAAGTTAATCGCAGTGGACAAAAAGCTAGACCAAAAATAACTTTTACCGCCTCTGAGTAAAACACCGTCATTCTCGCACTTGACGCGGGAATCTATATTGTTGCATTTTTATAAATTGCCCGATCTATTAGCAGCGTAGCTTCCAGCTATTAGCAGCGTAGCTTCCAGCCACTCGAGCAATGACAAATCATACTTTTTTTGAAGATACATAGGTGGTGTGTTATTTTTTTTCCACTTGAATCCTTTTTCCCTTATTGTCAATTATTGTTATTGACGGTACAATATATATACTGTATACTATTAATATGGGAATGTCGGCAAAACAAGTAATGAAAATACTAAAAAAGAATGGTTGGAAATTGGCAAGGATAAACAGTTCCCACCATATCTTTGTAAAAGAAGGGTATGACCGCCCGGTGCCTGTTCCATTCCACAAGGGAAAAGATGATAATTTCGGCGAATTTGCCAAAGATATTTTGAAAGAAGCGAATATAGACCCAAAGACGTTTAAGGAGGTGCGAAAATGATATACAACTGCGATATAACAGAAAAAGACGGAAAATTTATTGCACAATTTCCCGACATGACAAATGTTCTTACTTATGGTTCATCTAGGGAAGAAGCCCTTGAAATGGCAAAAGATGCCCTTGACGGTGTTCTGTCTGTTGATATTGAAAACGGTTTTCCCATTCCCCCAGCAAAATATACCGAAGGTTATCCTGTCGAGGTTTCTCCGAAAATCGCCTTTGCTATTGAACTAAGAAAGGCTCGTGCCGGGAACTCTCTGAAAGATGTTGCTGAAAAAGCCGGAATGACCTATCAACAATATCAGCGATTGGAGAATCCGAGAAAAACAAACCCAACCTTGGAAACACTCTATAAATTGCAGAAAGTTTTCAACCGCCCTTTTTTGGCGTTATAGATTTTCTGTCTGGTGATGGGGGTCCGACCCAAAACCAGGTTTACTCTTTCTGACTAACCGTTCCGCAATTTGCCACACGGATTCGAGATTGCCGACGCAATCTCTGGTCTGCTGTGTATGATAGGCCGCTTGTTAAATTATTTACGGGCTTTTGTCATTTCATGGATTGATGCTATTTTTTACAAACACAGACCGGAACAATTTCGGATGACAATTTACGTATTATGTGATATAATCAGGTTCATAAGGTATTCAAAATGGTTTCAGAGTTTACTCTAAATAAAATATCAACTATTCTCAAAGATGAAGGTTGCAGGGAAATTTTTCTTTTTGGCTCTCATGCAACCGGTCATGCACATGAAAACTCTGATATTGATATTGGAATTCGTGGGCTTGAGCCGTCAAAATTTTTTTCCGTTTATGCCCGGCTTGATAATGAAATTCCTCAAAAAATTGATTTTGTCGATTTTGATGAACAGATTTCATTCTTTAATTTTTTAAGTGGTATTGGAGAACTTCGGAAAATTGGATGAAATCATTAAAAAAAAGATAGAATTTGAAATTTCCCAACTTGATGAACATCTTTCTAAATCATCAGTCCTTGTAAAGAAATGTGCAGTACAAGAACCTGACTATGTTGAATTATGTGCAGCTGGTTCAATTCTCCAGTCTTTTTACAATGGAATAGAAAATATTCTTCTGGTTATTACTAAAAACATTGATGGCATTATTCCGAAACAAGGTAAATGGCATAGTGAATTATTATCATCAATGTTTAAGCCCGTGGAAAAAAGATCCGCTGTTTTTTCAGAATCATTGTATCCTATTCTCACCGAATATATGAACTTTCGCCATTTTTTCAGACATTCTTATGGCTATTCAATGAAATGGGAAAAGCTTTCTCATTTATTCATAAACATAGATAGAAACTGGGGAATAATAAAAAAAGAGCTGATAGATTTTATCTCAAGATAGAAAACGTCTCTACCTTTATATTGCTTCTCCTTAAACTGTGATATACCGAGAGCTATATTTTTTTGCCACACGGATTCGGGATTGCTGACGCAATCTCTGGTCTGTTGTGCATGATAATCCGCGCGGGAACAAGTTTTTCCCTTGATTTTTGGACTGTTTGGTAAATTCCCTTTGTAAAAAACAGTTTTTGTGGTATATGATATTTTTCAACTTTTTTTCCATTTTTTGAAATTTTGAACTTGCAGAAAATTGAGAATATAGATATAATAGAGAGAGAGTCATGAAAAAGCTGGCAAACTTTTTATTCAATTTTATTATCTCCGCAATATTTTTTTCTTCCTGTGAATTCTGGCAGCAGCCTGTACGTGAGTATCTTGAGTATTGGACTACTACATGTCAGGTTGGTAGAATCGAATACCTTACGCCATACACAGAACTGGACGGTTCGCCTAATCTTTCTGCCCTGAACCCGGTTGAAATCGACATCTACCTGATAAATCCCAAAGGCTACCCTATCCTCTGTAAATCGAGTGATACCCAAAAGTGCTTTAAGTTTACAGACGAATCTAAAAGATCAAATTTTTATACCGATTATTCCGAGACAGCACTGGACCACAACACAACGATAAAAATCCGTGCCACACTTCCTGATGACACCGAAGGCCAGAAAATAACACTGAGCGGCTGCATTTGGCCTGAAAACCGTTCAAATGATTGGAGTGAAACAGACCTAAAAGAATCTTTCCCGGAGCTTTTTTATGAGACAACTTTTGTTCAGAACACACCGCCGGACAATGTAAAGAATGTCAATACACTTGAAAGAGTAACTTTTGGAAATACAGGAAAACATTACCTTACATTCAGTATTCCGGATCAACGCCTAAAGAGGAACAGCGGCTCACGATACGAGATAAAATACTGGGAGCGTGATGAAAGGGATGACTCGCTCACATATCAGGGAAGCAAAATCCTTTCTCTTTCTGATGACAGGGATCCTAGCACACAAGATGTTTTTGAGTATTATTTTGATGAGCAGGAAGAAGCCCTTTACTACGAATATACGGTGCAGGTTCTGGGTCCCCACGGATTAAAATCAGAGATATTTGCAACCCCGAAGGGGCCTGGCGTTCATCAGCTTATGGAGCCGACACTCACCATCCTGAATGCATTTAACGGACTTGAGGATGAGGATGAATTCAAATGTATTGAGGTTGCAACCAATGACGATGTTGTTACATTTACATCAGCACCGGCAGATCCAAGCGAAACATTAACCGTAAAAGTTGATGATGAGGTAGTCACAGCTTCAAACTACACAGTAAGTAGAATAGGACAGCATACAATCAAATCTACATCAAGCAAGGACGGAAGCCGCCCGATCACCGTAATAAAGAAAATCAGAATCGTAAAGACACCGGATCCTGCCACATTCACTTTCGGCACAAATGAAACAGACACATATTTCAACGATATGACCGACACAAACGGATATGAGTACCTTGAGGTTCCACAGCTGACTTCAACAGTGGACTACACTATTTCTCCGACGGAAGAGGGAACCACAGTCTCAGGCACTGTAGACGGAACTGGATTCGACGAGACAGAAGAATCAAAGACAGGAGCACTCAACGTAAACGCTCACACACTCACGGCAGTTATTCACAAGCAGTACTGCAACGACGTGACGACCACACGGAAGATTATGGTCGCAAAGACACTTGAGGCACCGGTGTATGAATTTACTCAGAAGACAAACGACCAGATGGTGGGAGAAGTTGAATATATTGAGGTCTCATCATCAACAGCAAAGGCAGGCTACACGATTAAGCCTATAACTGCAGACAGCGGTGCATGTGTTTCATCCACGGCAGGAAGCATACAGTTTGATGCAACACCGCAAAAGAGCGGAGAACTGGCTGTAAACGATTACACGTTCACTGTCACCGTAAGCAAAGACTACATGATTCCACGGACGTTCACAAAGAAGGTAAAGGTCGATTCCGTACTCACAAAACCTGAAATAAAATTTGGAACAGATTTCAACGGCAAAAAAGATGCCATGAACTATAGATATATCGAGGTTGACAGTGCCAGCTCTATAGTGACCTACACCGTAACCAACAAGGATTCAAGGGGAGGAACCTTAAGCACAGTAGTCACCAACATGGCAAACAGCCCTAATACTACTGTGTCAACGAATGATTCAGGAGAGCTTGGAGTAGGAAAATACAAGGTTGAAGCCACAGTCAAAAAAGACGGATACACCGATGTCATTGCAAGAGAATTCATAGTCATTGTGCCAAAACTCAAGGAGCCGACAATCACATTCGGGAAAGACTTCAACGGAAAGGGTGCGGATACTGACGGCTATCTTTATATTGAGGTTCCAAATACAAGCTCCACAGTATCGTACACATCAAGCTCACCGGATACTGGAGTTACTGTCACGACAAAGATAAACAATTGGGCAAAGAACAATTCCGGAGACCTTATCATTGGAGATCATGAAATAGTTGTTACAGTAACCAAGGCATTCCAGATTGACGCAACCATAACGAAGAAAGTAAAGGTTGTACAAGAGCTGCAGGAACCGGCTTACTCATTCACTCCAGGCTTGACAGGCTCAGTAACAGACGGTTTTGAATGGATAGAAGTTCCAGACGGAACCACTCCTGTTACCTATACAATTACCGCGGCAAGCGGTTGCTCGATGACAATTAAAAACAGCTATAATAACTCAACAAGCAATGTATCAGGAAATACCCATGTAAACAACCTGGTAAGCCTTGGTTCTTATGACACCTACAGGAACTACACTCTGACTGTCACAGTAAAGAAACCTTTCTATAATGACAAGACATTCTACAAGTATATAAAGGTAGTTAAGGCACTGCAGGAACCTGAAATCTACATCAAAAATGGAACTCAAAGAGTCAATAATACAAATGATGCAGAGGACACCAACTGGTCAGAATATGAATGTTACAACATCAACCTCGCTGCAGACGGAACGGGAAGCCTAAGATACGAAACACAATCAGACGGAAGCGGAGCTACAATAACCATATCAGACAGGGGTAACTCAATAGACAGCAGTTCCGGTACACTTGCATTAGGTCCTCATTCATTTGAGATCAGGGTTACCAAAGACAAATATAAACCAAAGATCTTCTTCAGAAATATATACATACAGGGAATACTTGCAGAGGCAAGTGTAAGCAGCTCCAACGGAACATTTAAAGGTGGAACAGGAATTTCTTCAAGCAATGCGCTAAAATATCAGTTCAATTATCTGAGAGATGACAAGCTTAAGTGCAGCATCACTCCGGGCAACACAGGAAACACGGTTACTCTGAAATATGGTAACAGCTCTTTGAATCCTTCTAATTTTGAATTTGTGCCCGACAATACTTATGTCATAAGATACAGTCAGTCAAGGCAGTACTGTAAATCAACACCGGAAGTATCCAAGTATATCAGGGTAGATATTAAGCCTGTAACGGTAACAATAAGAGAAGCCGCATTAAGTGTGAATTTTGATGATGCTGGTAGCACAGAAGAAATTTACGGTAAAGTATATCTGAGGTATAATAACGAAGACTGGATAATGATACGAGAATTTAACAATGCCGAATTTGCTGAATGTAGATATGATTCTTATGGAATTACTAACAATCCCACATTTACATTGACTAAACCCAGTGATACCGTATCATATAAGTCAGACGGACTATATGAGAAAGATTCTGGCTCTAACAAAGACTGGATACCAAACGTAGAAGTATCAAAATCTCTTTCAGAGCTTAAAACTGAAACCGACCCTCAGCTCTATGCAAAGTCATCTGGTAATCATGATACAGACCACTGGATAAAGCTGTCCTTATCATCAAACTAAGGCAAATCACACCATTACAACTAAGCGTTTCGAATTTTTACGGACTTCTTCACCACATGCTCTTGAAGAAGTTCTTTTTTTGTGGTTTAAGTCTTTTTCTAATAAAAGAACTTGTCCAAAATCCCAAATTAGGGTATTCTGTCGTCATGGCTTATGAAGTTACGGCGACCAGACGAAGGCCGCAGAGTTTTGAAAATCTTGTCGGGCAGGAATTTGTCGCATCCACGCTCAAAAATGCCATTGAATCCAAGCAGATTGCCCATGCCTATCTGTTTTCAGGCCCCA
>JAGADS010000130.1 GCA_017613485.1 Treponema sp. | reverse complement strand
TCATGCAGATTTCCACATCGTAAGTGGAAACAAGCCTATTACAGCTGTTCTCAAGATTCGTCTTTCTGGAAATGCAGCTGGTGTTCTTAAGGGCGGCTTCCTTGTAAAGCATGTTCCTGATGTAAAGCTCAAGGCTCTTCCTGCTGACATGCCTGAGTCTGTTACTGCTGATGTTTCTGCTCTTGAAATCGGCGGCAAGCTTGCAATCAAGGATTTGAATCTCGGTGACAAGGTAACAATCCTCTCTAATCCAGAGGCTCTCATCGTTACAATTGCACCTCCAAAGAAATAAGATTACTTTATAAATCCTATTGAATAAATGCGCAGATAGCCTCCGGGTGGTCTGCGTTTTTTTTGCCTTTTTTTATGTGGGGAAAATATGACAGGTGATTTTGATGATCATGTACGCCGTGAACTGATGGACTGGGGGCTGGATTTTAATGCAAGGGTTTCTGTTGGTGTTGCCGTTAGCGGTGGTGCTGACTCAATGGCACTCTTGACTTCCCTCTGTCATGTTCTTCCTGCAAACATCACGCTCAAAGCAATCACAGTTGACCATAACATCCGGCCAGAGGAAGAAAGCGGCGGGGATGCGGAGGCCGTGAGGGAATACTGCAGGAAAATCGGTGTGCCGTGTGCATGTCATGTTATCCCAAGGGGTAAGGTTGAGGAACTTGCATTGGAAAGAAAGTCGGGAATCGAGGAAGCGGCCAGAACCCTCCGATACGAGGCCTTTGACACTTTTATTGAATGCAACAGCCTTGAATGCCTGTGTCTTGCACATCACAAAAATGACCAGATAGAAACCGTCCTCATGCGTATTTTTTCAGGCGGTGACACAAACGCGCTCTCTGGAATCCCAAAATCACGTGACAGGTATTTTCGTCCTCTTCTGGATGTGGAGAGAAAGGATACAGAAAGCTATCTTCGTAACCTTGGAATTGAATGGCGGAGGGATAGGACAAACAGTGACAATGCCATGCTCAGAAACCGTGTGCGGAATGTATTGTGGCCTGTGCTTGATGCCAATTTCCCGGGGTGGCAGGACGGTGTGTGGAACATGGCCAAAAAAATGCAGGACAACAACGTGGTTCTTGAGTCATGTACGGAGCTTGCGTTAGGCCGGACGGATGCATGTTTTGATGAAAAAGACAGGATTTTTTCGCTAATGCGCTTTGCGTTCAGCAGGGAAAGCCGTGCAGTACAGAGAAGGCTCATCTACCGTGGCATAAAGATGGTGGGAGCAGACTCCCGTGTTCCTTCTTCTATGGTGGAGAATATCCTGGATGATGCGGCGGGTAAGGCAGAGTGGAGGGAAAATGCGGCAGGAATCGAGTTTGAGTGCGGTTCAGAACGTATAATCCTCAGGAAACACGTAAAAGAGGCGACAGAATCAGGTTTTTTTATTATAATAGAAAAAGATGGACTTTATGCGCTTGGAAGCCGAAAATTAAGAGTAAGGCATACTGACGGTGGAATGCAGCTGACTTTAAATGAGGATGAATCTTCCGTAATTTTTCTGTTGAATCTTTGTTTTCCATTTGTATGCCGTAGCCGTCAAAGCGGTGACTCGATACTGGCGGGTGACGGTTCGCTAAAATCCGTGTCCAGGATACTTGAGGACTGGAAATGCGGGCCGAATAGGGATGAAATTATACTTGTTCAGGATTTGAATGCCCCGGATCAGCCTCTGGTATGCCTCTGGGGAAAGCCGTTTGGCTATAAAAACTGGATTGTAAAGGAATGAATATGAAAAGAAAATGCTTGCTTTCTGTGGTTTTCTCTTTTGTTGCAGCACTGGCAACTCTCGGTGCCCAGGTTAATTCAGGCTCCTATGACCCTCTTGATGATTCTGTGGGAGCAGCCAACAGGAGAACTGCATTGCGATGCCTTACGCTTTCAAAAGACTATGCAAGGCGGGGTGACTGGGCTACATGTGTTTCTCAGGCTTCTCTGGGTATTTCCTATGATGAGACGGTTTCCGACCTCTGGTACATGCTTGCGGTTGCAGAAACGGCTACAGGCAAGTCTAAGGCGGTGGCTTCAAGCTATCTTAAAAAAGCCATGGAAGAAAAAAACTGGCTTGACTACAACAGGGATTCAGCAAGGCTCCTTTATGCCGACATTCTCTGTGACACCCAGCGTTATGCCGATGTTTTTGCAGTCCTGGATGGCAATGCCGAATATTCAAAAAACGAGAACTATGTGAATGCTCCGTGTCTTTATTCAGCGGATGCGGAATATATAAGGATAAAGGCACTCTACCGTCTGGGAGATTCAGCATCGATAAAGCTTGCACGCACAAAGGTTGATGAATGCCACAGGATGTACCCCAATGACGTACGTTTCCCTCAGCTTTTCTTTACCTATGAGAATCCAAAAATCGTAAATTCAGAGGTCAATGCCATAGCTACTGCCTTTATCAATAAAATACGCCGTGAAGGTGCATCCTACTATGACGGAAATTATGCGGTTGCAGCCACTGAGACAGAAATGCTTGCAATTCCATTTGCACCCCAGGATACGCGTGTGGTTCTTCTTCGTTCTTTTGCGGCACGTGGACTTGGACATCCCCGCTATGCAATACTCGCATTAAAGGAAGGCCTTATCAGCCAGAAAGCCGCTCTTGAGTATTTTGAATCCTATGCAGACAGCGTGATTCCCTATGATGTTATGACCGAATTCTTTGCACTTCTGACAGACCCAGACGTTAAGTCAGAGGCCGCTGCTTACATGAACGGATATAACGGACTTGTTACAAAAGACACAAACGGAGACAAGATCCGTGACCTTTTTGTTCAGTTTAACCGTGGACGCCCCAGCCGTGCATATTATGACATGAATCAGGATGACGTTTACGAGTGGAACATTGCACTTGACTATGGTGTTCCTGTCAACGCAACCCTCTATGCCCAGCGCATGGATCTTTCATGGGGACAGTTCCCGTCTGTAAAGGCAGTTCAGTTCAGGGACGAGAAAAATTCCGTGGTACAGTCATTTACTCTTGTCCCGGGTGAATGCCAGTGGACTCCTGTAAGAATGACAGCAGAGCCAGCCATAAGCAAATCCCTTGGCATAAAGGTTTATTTCCCGGAATTGAATGAGTCAACAGAAAAGAATGCGGCAGGCATTGACACAGAGACTCTTGTTAATGCGGCATCCTCAATTACAGTTCCAGGAAGCGAGAGGCCAGGCACTCAGATTAAGTTCATTCTTCTTGACGGAAAAATAAAGCAGGCAACATACAGCACTTCAAAGGGTGTCTATGCACAGGCTCAGTTTGAGAACGGAGATCCATCACTGCGTTTGATTGACTCAGACGGTGACGGTGTGTTTGAGACCACAGAACTCTATGCCGTGGACAAGACAGGAGAGATGGAGGTTCATTCGCTTGAGGAAGAGAGATCCATCATGCAGAACCTGTTCGGTGAGCCATCCAACGGTGTTCAGTATTATCTTCGCATGATTCAGGTTGATACAGGAAAACCCGACGGAATACCGGATTATACAGAGGAATTCCTTCCACGCGGCGGAAAAGTAATCTCATGGGACAACAATGGTGACGGAAACTGGGATGTCAAATACATAAAGGAATCTGCTCCAAAGGGAAATGTAAAGGCTCCTGTTGTTGAGCAGACTGTATTCTTTGATCCCAACGGAGACATGGTCCGCATTACGCTTGAAAATGGAGTTCCGGTAAAGGTTACTAGCGGCATGGTGGAGATTTCTGTTTATCCTGATGACATGTACCGCTTCTACTGGCTTGGCAAGAAAGGTGATGTCTCGCTTACGAAAAAGGCAATCCAGGCTCTTAACGCTCAGAATACCCAGGGTGCCTCTATGATTGTAAGTGAAGGCTCAGTACGTGCCCTGATTATCCGCATGGGAGACATGAACTACGGTAAGATAATCGAATAGTCCGTGACAAATTCTGTTACTTTTTGATTTCCCGTAAGTTTTATCAATGGATGTCTATATGAAAAAAATAATTCTTCCCTTTTTTGCACTTATAGCAATGGTGCCGTGTCTTATTTCCTGTGCTTCGGGCAGGACAGGCGAAAACCTGTATTCCCCAGTGAACTATACTCAGGAAGATGCGGTAAAAGATGAGATAAAGACAATCAATTCAATCCTGGAAAAAGAATCCGTAAAGGCCCTGTGGCGTGCTTGTCTTTTGCTTGAGAATTCTTCGGAAATGTCTGGTGTAAAAGAATGCTATGATGAATGTCTTTCAAGGGTTCAAAAAGATTTGAATAAGGCATGGGAAGAAAAAAAATACACAGATGCCCTGCGGCTTTCTATGTCCCTGGAAAATGCAGGTGTTGAACAGAAGAAAGCTGTAAGCCCCACATCTTTACAGGTCAAAGCCGCTCTTGAAAAGGAAGTTGCCTCAAAAATGCCTTCGAGTTCGGGAGGACAGACAAAGGTTTCCCAGATGATTAACGGAACTGTTACTGTTTTCGTGGACAAGGGAATAAAGGTGGAGAACGGTGCAGGACGTGTTGACTCAATGCTCGGAAGCGGTTTCTTCATCTCCAGTAACGGATACATAATAACAAACCACCATGTCATCGCAGACTGTGTTGACCCGTCATATAAGGGGTATGCCAAGCTCTACATAAAACTTGCGGAGGATTCCGATACAAGGATTCCTGCAAAAGTAATAGGCTATGATAAAATCATGGATCTTGCATTGTTAAAAACTGAGGTCGATGCACCTTATGTTTTTTCTCTTGGCTCCAGCAAAGATCTGGATGTCGGTGACAGCGTGTATGCCATTGGTTCCCCACTAGGACTTGAACGCACACTTACAAGCGGAATAATCTCTGCAACAGACCGTGAGCTTTTGAGCATGGGAAAGGTTTTTCAGATTGATGCGGCCGTCAACTCAGGAAATTCCGGTGGCCCGATGATTGATTCATCTGGAAAAGTACAGGCAGTTGTTTTTGCAGGCGTTGTGAATTATCAGGGACTTAATTTTGCCATACCAGTTGAATACTTAAAATCGGAGCTGCCATTTTTGCTTAACGGCGGTAACAGGGAACACTGCTGGATGGGTGCATACGGACGTACAAAAAGGCTTGCAGGCTCCGGTGCAAAGAACGAGGGCCTTGAGATTTTATATGTCATGCCGGGTGGTTCAGCAAGTCGTGCGGGGCTAAAGGCAGGTGACGTGATTGTCGCAATCAATGACACAAAAATCACTTCGATTGATGACATGCATCTTTCATGCCTGCAGATGCTGGGCTCTTCAATTTGTACAGTTCAGGCTGTAAATGCGGAAGGGAAGACAAAAAAATATACCGTATACATGGATAAAAGAAGCCAGAATCCAGGATATGATGTCTATACCCATGATTTGATTTCCGAGGCACTTTATCCGCTTATCGGAATGGAGCTGGTAAAGGTTTCTACTACAAACAAGAACAAGTATTCAGTAACAAAAGTCATTAAGGCTTCAATTGCGGATGAATCAGGTTTCAGCGATGGAGATCCTGTGGAGATAATAAAGACAGAGCTTTCTCCACAAAAAGATTATCTTCTTCTTCAGATTTATGCCCAGAGAAAAAACAACGGCTATCTTGATTTCGGTCTGGGGCTTCAGGTTCCACTGGAAAGCTTCTATTATTTTTGATATATTATTTATGAAATAAAAAAAAGAGGAAGAAGAGTATGAAAAAAGTTTTTGGCATAATCATTCTATTTAGTCTTTCATTTTGCGCTTGTGCGAAGGACTCGTTTAATAAAAGCAAACTTGAGCTGCTGGATGTAAAACACTATGACATAAATGGAAACCTTGTCGAAGAGACATGGAGCGACGGATACAGCTTCAAGTATTTTTATGATGAAAACAACAATCGAATCCGCTCAGAGCAGAGCACAGGCATTCAGACAGAGTATAAGACTCAGTCAGATAATGAGGTTCTTGAGACATGGTCAGACGGAACACAGAAATTGTACATTTATGATCTGAATCATAATCTTGTTAGGGAATACTGGAAAACTCCGGAAGAAAGAAAATTTAATAATTATACAGAATACACGTTTATAGACAATCGCGAGGTCCGTTATTCCGTCTATAATAAATCAGGGAAAACCACAACATACTGGAACTATTATGATGAGAATGGACTTCTGATACGGCGGACAAATTCAAATGGCGAAGAATACTTTTTTGAATTTGAATATTACGACAACGGCAATGTCAAGACACGATACATGTATGAGTTAAAATCAAAGAAGAAAAATAAATCAATCGATGAAATACATCAGATGCTGACAAAGATAAATCCCAGCTTTTGGCCCTCTATAAACACAGACAGCGAATCTCTGGTACTGCAATATATCGGTTCAACAGACAAGTATAAGATCTACCAGTCACTGTTCATCTGGGGCGAGTCAATAAGGGTAACCCCAAGACTGATAGTATTCAAGGACGATAAATATCTTGGTCATTATAGTGAAATAAACTCAAGTGATATGTTTATAGATGGAGACAAGCTGGTTTTCAATGATTTTGAAGAAGAGTATGGATATATTATTGATTTCTCTAAAGGTGTTCCAAAGAAAGTATACATTGATGGAGAAACAGTAGGTTTTACGAAATAAATGAGTGTTGACTAGAAAAAAATGTTGTCACACGGATTCGGATTTTCTACGAAAATCCTGTAAATCTCTTTTTAGGTTTGACAGCACCTTTCTGCATGTGTTATCATGTTGTAGGAGAATAAGAATATGAAAAAAGGTTTGTTTTAGTTTATCTGGTTTGCATTTCCGCTGACCAAGCTTGTCTATGCATATCTTGCTTACACACAGAATAAAGGTATAAACAATTCATTTGAATTGACTTCCATTTTGCTGCTGGCCATTGGTTTTGTTGCCTGCCTGATCAGCATCATGCTTTCAAGGAAAATATATCAGAAGAGTTTTTATGAGAACAAAATCATGTCGGCATTTTTTGGAAAAAATATGTCAAGCAAGGATTTCCCCAGCGAAGCCACAGTCTTTAATCTTTTTGTAATGCTTTTGGGATTGGCGGAGAGTGCGGCATTGTTTGGTTTCGTGCAATTTCTTTTAACAGGAAACCTTATAGCCGGCATAATATTGTTTGCCCTCTGCTTTATCGCGTGGTTATTCAATTATCCCACAATCAACGAAGGCCGGGATGATGAAGAATAAGGCCTGAAAAAAAACATAGGATTGAGTCTGGGAGGAATAAATGAAAAAACAGGTAATAATCTTTATATTGCTTCAAATCGTTGCTCATGCAATTTTTGCTCAAGATGAGGATTACTCGGAATATATGAATAAATACAATCAGCAGGATACACTTACTGTAAATGATTGTGAGGACATTGATTTTATAAGATGGCTTTTTACTCAGGAAACCGGACTTGGAATAAATGATAAGGATATACAGCTTGTTAAAAATGATTATCGTGGCGGTATTCCGGTTACAGTAACTCAACTTCCCTATTACTACAGGATTGAACTTTCTAAATCTGAATACAAAAAGCTCAAGAAACAGTTAAATAAAAATGAGTATTGGGAGATTAACAAAAAAGGCATCTCTTTCCTTCGGGTAACAAAGTTTTACTGCGGCTGTGTTATAAAGGAAAATGAACTTATTTTTGGTTTCAGCAGTATTGATATTATTCAGCCTTTCGCCATTAAACCTTGATTTTTGAATCCTGCTGTGTTAAGATTATATAATAGTTATCCTGCATGAATGTCAAATAAAAAGATATCTTTATGCCAGGTTAACTGAATAAAATTGTAAATTGCGCTCAAGCTGGGGCGCAGGAGGAAAAAAGTATGAAAAAAATAATGTTCCTGATTTTAATCAATTTCGTGTTTGTTATGTCTGCATTTTCTCAGAGCAAGGCCTTTGACAAGGTCGTTTTGTTTCAGACCGATGAGGAATTAAGCAAGCGCAGCCCTGATATAGAGGAATTCTCAAGTTATGTAAAAAAGGTCAAGGAAGAAATATCCGTCTTTAATCAGAAAAACAAAGGTATGGGCGACGGATTTATTGTTGTAGCTCTAAGACCGGTTGGTAAATCAAATGTCTGGTTTGATTTGTCAGGTGATATAAAACTTGATTCCCTAAAAAACAAAATTCTTTCAATTGCTCCATGTCATGTTCAAGGTGGTGCCGTAGTATTTGCAG
>JAGADS010000129.1 GCA_017613485.1 Treponema sp. | reverse complement strand
TGGAATAGTCAATATTAGTTCAGTGCCTAAACACCCCAAATTTATTTAAGCAGCACTCTTTACGGATGCTGTTTTTTCCCTGTATGCGACTGGAGGCAGCCCGCCCGGATTTACGGTTGTTACCCGTTTTGTGTTGTAATACGCAAAAGTGTATCTCCAAACGATTGTCTTGACTTCCTCGACCGTTAGCTTTGTCGTGTCAAGCTGATAGATCTTTTCCTTTTTCAGCGTTGCGAACCAGCTTTCCATGCGCGAGTTGTCCCAGCATTTTCCGACTCCGCTCATGCTCTGGACGGCATTCAGTTGTCCGAGTGTCTTCTTGTATTCGGCGCTCGTGTACTGGCTCCCGGAATCGCTGTGGATTATCGCTCCGCTCTTTATGTCGAATTTCCTGTATGCCTCCGTTATGGTTTTCATGCAAAGCTCCTTCTTCATGTTCGTGTCCATGACAAGGGAGATGATTTCTCCGTTGTAGCAGTCCAGGAGCGGTGATACATAAAGTTTCCCGTCCCTGCACGGTATCTGCGTTATGTCCGTCAGCATCTTCCTGAGCGGGGCCTCCGCCGTGAAGTCCTGCCTGATAATGTTCTTAGGCCTCATGGCCTTTCTGTCGGCTTTCGTAAAGCCGTCGGGGCTTCTCCTGTCCTCGTGGAGCAGGTTCCCGCGTGCCATCGCGCGTTTTACTGTTGAGAATGAACGCTTGATTCCGTGCTGCTCCAGCGCAATCATCATCCGCTCAACGCCGTAATTCCTGTTCTCAGCGTCCTCTTCAAGAATCTTGTGAATCTCGGCGAGAAGCTTCTGCCAGGCTTTCGGCTTGTCTTTGTTCCGCTTCCATTTATAGAAGCCTCTTTCGCTGACCGGAAGAGCCGTACACATTCTCCGTACTGAAAACTTCTTCTCATCAGCACGGAGCTGGATGTAAACGAACGTTGCCTGTTTTCCTACTTCTTCCGGTCTGCTGCGAAAAAACCGAGGGCATCCTTCAGGATTTCATTCGCACTTTTCAGCTCTTCATTTTCCTTTTTCAGCATTGCGATTTCATCCTGAATCTCATCCCCTGATTTCTTTCCCGCCTTATTCTTTTGGGACCTCTGCTTTCTCCATCCGCTCAGCGTTCCATAATTCAAGTTAAGCTGCTCGCAGGCTTTCTTGACTCCAATGTCGTCCGAGAGCTTCAAAGCCTCGTCCTTGAAATTTTGATCGTACCTTTTCATTGCCATTCTCCTTACTTTTTCGGCAATTCAGGCACTGCACTTTTATTATATAACTCCAGATGTTACAAATGAGGAAAAGTATTTGATAGCCTTTGAAATGGGGAAACTCCACACTAATATCACTTGCAAATCAAAGGGAGAATGGATATCAATTATAGAATTTAAGAATGATAATGGAGGACTATTCATTAATTCCTTTAAAAAAGGAAAATCTGTTTTCGAGAAAAACGGACTTAAGAAAAAAGATATAGTAAAGAAAATTGTTTGTCTTGATGATTCTGGGCATGAAACTGAAATCAGTTATGATTCACTGCAAAATCTACAGGCTCCGGCTACTTTGATTTTTACAGTAGAACGAGGAAAAGGCAAAAAGACTCAGGTTCTTACAATAGAAATTCCTGTTGAATGGAACGAAGACGAGCTGAAACTGTTATAAGTGTTGTTGAAAATTGAAACTGTACGGAATCGGAGGCTGTCACACAACAACATCTGCACAAGCGTAGCGCGGATTATGCAACGTAGTTTCCAGTAAGCCGTTGTTGCGGGACAGAATCCGATGGTAGTACAGTTTTTTTTCCTCCGCTTTACGCCTGAATCTATTTATGCTATACTATATCTATGGATTTTTCTCGTAAATTGCCGATTGGCATTCAGGATTTTGAGAAACTCAGGGAAAACGGCTGCATTTATGTGGACAAGACCGCATTTATTTATCAGCTTGCAAGAGTCAAGTCTCCATACTTTCTTTCACGGCCGCGTCGCTTTGGGAAGAGCCTGCTACTGTCAACGATGGAATATTATTTCCTCGGCAAAAAGGAACTGTTCCATGGACTTGCGATTGAGGAATTTGAAAAAGAATGGATTGAATATCCTGTCTTGAAAATCAGTTTTGGGGCAGGTTCTTACGAGACAAACGAAAAGCTTCTTTCCATGATAGATTATCTTTTGAGCACTTACGAGAAGAAATATGAGATACAGAAGAACTCAGATAATCCAGCTGTAAGACTCAGTAATTTGATTTCTTGTCTGTATGAAAAAACTGGAAAACAAGTTGTAATCCTGATAGATGAATATGACAAGCCGATTTTGGATGCCCTGTACACGGATTTTGAAGAACAAAACAGGCAGGAACTCAGGGGATTTTACAGTCCATTGAAAGACTATGATAAATACATACGTTTTCTTTTTATAACCGGAATCACAAAAGTTAGTCATGTGAACATTTTCAGTGGACTGAATCAGTTGAACGACATAAGCCTTGTAAGCGATTATTCTTCAATCTGCGGGATATCGGAAACAGAACTTAATCAATATTTCATGCCAGAGATTGAAGCTCTTGCAAAAGCACAGGAAATGACTGTTGAAGAAACAAAGGCAAAGCTTGCAGATATGTACGACGGCTATCACTTTACGCATAATGTCGAGGGAATGTACAATCCGTTCTGCCTTTTAAAATGTTTTATGAGTAAAGATTTCGGCTCCTACTGGTTTGAAAGCGGAACTCCGTCATTTCTTGTGAAAACATTGAAAAATCAACCGCTTGAACTTGAGAATATGGTGAATGGAAGACTTGCAAATGAAAATCAGTTCAAGAATTATGATCCAGACTCTCACAATATGCTTCCAGTTGTATACCAGAGCGGCTATCTTACGATAAAGGATTTTGAAAAGGAAACACGACTTTATACATTGGATTTCCCTAACCGTGAAGTTGAAGAGGGCTTTCTTGATGTTCTTCTTAAAAAATTCATCACCGTTCCTTACGATGACATAGGACTTGAGATAAACAATCTGCGTGTGGCACTCAGAAACAGAAATCTGGATAAGGCGCTAACAATCATAAAATCCGCAATAGCTGATTTACCTACAATCGTAAAAAAAGACATGTGTGAGAATTACTACGAGTCCGTGACCCATCTTATGTTCCGCATGACGGGCTGGCGTGTGATTTCTGAGTTACAGTCTGTGGCAGGACGCAGTGATGTTGTCGTTGCTTCAAAGGATGCAGTTTTTGTTTTTGAACTGAAAATGGACAAGGGACGTGAGTTTGAAGAAGTTGCTGAGGAAGGGCTTGCTCAGATTGATGCGAACGGATATTCACAAAGGTTTGAGGTCAGCGGAAAGGCCATGTATAAAATTGCTCTTGTATTCTCCAGTGAAGGAAAAGGTCTGATTGGCTGGAAGGTACGCTGATCCTTTTTTCCCACCAAATTCATGTAATTTTTCCCAGTTTTGTTTGTTTATCTGATTGTAACTGCATGGTAAAAATATTTACTTTCAGTAATAAGAATGTTACAATAGTAGAATGATTCAGGATCCTAAAGGAGGAATTCCCATGGTTTACGAAATGATTCCATCTGGTTGTGGTGCAAGAGTTAAGCGTGTTTTTATGGCACTTGCACTTTTATTTGTACTTTGTGTGTCTGCCTTTGCTCAGACTAATTCGGCGGGACTCAGGTATGACCCGGATGCCGTGGTAAAATCAATAAAAGACGGCAAGAAAATGAGCGGTTTTTATGTCAAGGTAGATTCCAAGAAAAAGGTTGTTTTCTTCTATACTGACTCCAAGCTCAAGAGACAGGTCGGCGAGTACAATCTTGGTGAGCAGTACTGGGAAGACTGGGATTCATCAAAACTGGATCCGCTCAAGATAGACTATAAGGCGTTCTACAAAAAAATCAATACGTCAAAGACTTCTTTTATAAGGACAAAGGACGGAACCAAGATAACAAGTGCAAAACCTGCAACGCCTGCCAAACCATCTGCGACTAAGCCAGGCACTTCAAGCACGTCTGGTAAACCAAGCACTTCAAGTTCATCAACATCATCTGGTACATCAAGCACTTCAAATACATCGGCATCATCAAGCACGTCACGTACTTCAAGCACAGGAACCTCCACAGGAACACAGGGCACTTCAAGTCAGCAGACTTCGACCCAGCAGACATCTGCATCAACTGCAACGACAACTTCTGCTCCAACGCCTTATGTTCCCGATGCACAGAAAGTTGACAACCTTGTATTTACTGCACGTAAACATCCGACTGTCACCTCTTATACAACAATAGACAATGCGGTAAAAAAGATAAGCTGTCCTGTCTCTATGACTCCCGAGGATGCCGCAAAAAAAATCGTTGCATCTGCAAAAACGGATATGGAAAAGGCAAGGGCACTCTTTTCATGGATAGGATACAATATTGTCTATGACTATAGCTTCAAGAAGGAGTCCTACACTGCAGAAGGTACATGGAGAAACCGCACTGGTGTATGCGAGGGCTATGTTCTCCTCTACATTCAGATGGCAAAGGCTGTGGGACTTAATGCGGAATACATTTCAGGCTATGCAAAGAACACTGCCGACTACAATCCAGGAAATCCACTTGAGAATCACGGCTGGGGTGTTGTCCATATAAACGGAAAGAACGTACTCTTTGATGTTACATGGGGTGCCGTATCAAAGCTGGATGATCCTTCTACGTTCAACGGTGACTGGTTTGATGTGGATCCTTATCTCTTTATCTTCTCACACATGCCAAAGAATCTGGACATGGCTTATATTGCTGACAACACTATGGATCTGGGACAATTCTATGAGTACTTCAAGAAACTGCCGACAGTGCATCCTGGTTTCACACGTCTGGGTATTGACGGCAAGGAGCTGTATGACTTCTTCAAGATGAATCCTGATGCATGGACTCCTAAATCATATAATGAGCTGTATGTTGACCGCGGTGTAAAAATCAACAAGCTGCCTTTTACAAGGACACTGTCAGGAACCAAGACCTATACATTCAACTTTACAATTCCAAAGAATGTGGCAATGACTTTTGGAGGTCAGCCTCTTGTCTCGGGAAAAGACTTCTCATATACCCCGGA
>JAGADS010000128.1 GCA_017613485.1 Treponema sp. | reverse complement strand
CCTCGTCATAGATAATGAGACCCCAATGCCTTGAACGGAAAAGTGAGAAATGAGGATATGGTCCGACTTTATCAGGCCTCCATGTAAGTATCTGATATGTTGCAACGGTAACAGGCTTAATGTCCTTGTTCTCGCCAGTGTATTCCGCTATGTCATCGCGTGTCAAAGTGGTTTTATCAACAAGTTCGTCTATCCACTGATGCACTGCAGAGATATTTGTCGTTACAATCAAAGTGTTGGTCTGCAAGAGTGACATCAGCTCCATGCCTACAATTGTTTTACCCGCGCCGCACGGAAGCACGATTGTTCCAAAGCCAGTACCAGGTCCCCTGTCGCCGATAAGCGAAAGCGCCGCATTCTTCTGATAATCACGTATTTCAAACGGAAGGCTTGACAGTGTTTCCTCACGCAGGGAGAATTCAAGAGGCTCTCCGTCAACCAAAGGTACATCGTCCTTTACAGGCCAGCCGATTTTCAAGAGTTCCTGCTTCACTGTTCCACGGTCGGTAATGTTCAGCATAAAACAGAATTGTTTTTCCTTATCATTCAAATCCACAGAATCATCATTAACCTGACATTCACAGGGCACAAGATATTTCTGCATTGTCTTGTTTACGCTGATTTCCTTATAGACAGCCTCTGATGTGCTCACCAGATAAAGGTATTCTTCTCTTATTGATTTACCGTCCTCTTCTGCTTCCCTGAAAAATCCCGGAACAAGTCTAAGTTTTCCGAAACGCTCGGCAGTTGAATAAATCCATGCCTTTACAGCCTGAGGAACAGCATACCGTGAAAAATCATCAAGCACACTAACGGCCTGCTCAGATGTAAAACCGGCAGAAGCGGCATTCCACAAAGAAAGGGGGGTCAGCCTGTATGTATGAAGATGCTCAGGTGAACGCTCCAGCTCTGCAAAGGGAATAAGTGCATTGCGACATTCATCGGCACGCGGCGCATGAACATCTAGCAGGAGAGTTTTATCTGACTGAACAATCAACGGGTTGTCGGTTTTTGCCATATCCTGTCATTATACACCCAAAATTGGATTGATTCAACATGAGAAAAGTTTTTTTTGAATGATTACTCACTTTGACCGTTTCCATTTCGTCTTGTCAATAAAGCGTTTATCATTTATAATGTCCGCAGGTATTTAAAATATGGAAATGACCATTGATTTGTTTGACAGCATCATCAATACTTCGCAGGACTGTGTTTTCTGGAAAGATAAAGACAGGCGTTTTATAGGCGTTAATCAGGCTTTTCTTGATTTTTATGAGTTTGAATCAGCGGATGTCCTTTTAGGTAAGAACGATGAGGAAATGGGGTGGCATTCTGATCCTGAGCCATACAGGCAGGATGAGCTTCGTGTATTGTCAGGAAAAAGCACTTACAAGGTGCAGGGCAAATGCATAATCAAGGGAGAAGAAAGGGACATCATTGCATCCAAACGTCCGCTATACGATGGAGACGAAATTGTCGGACTTGTCGGGAGTTTTGTTGACATAACAGATGTAATCCGAAGAAAGCATAAAAGCGATGGTTCTCAGGTTCTATACACGATAGACGATCTTAGGAAATACAGTTTTTTTGACAAGATAATCGATGAGATAAGCCTGGAGGAAATACTGGATCCGCTCACAGGATTATTAAGCCGCTCATATTCAATTAAATTCGTTCACTCACTTATTGCAGAAAAAATTCCATTTACATTTACAATAATCGACCTTGATAATTTTAAGTTTATAAACGACAGTTACGGTCATACGGCAGGAGATAAAGTTCTGGCAGAAGTTTCCAGAGGGCTTGTTGAATTCTCTAAGGATTTTGGTCTTGCAGGAAGATTTGGCGGTGACGAGCTTTTGCTTATTGATTTAAAGAATATTTCTAAAGAGGATAAAATTCATTTCTTTGAAAACCTCTATGAGAAATCAAATGCATTAAGAAAAGATATTACTTTTGAAAATGAAAAGGCCTTTGTGACCGGAACCTCCGGATGTGCCTCATACCCCAATGATGCTGATGAGTTTTCTGATCTTTTCGGCTTGATTGACAAAATGCTTTATCTTGGTAAAAACAAAGGACGCAACTGTTTCACTGTTTATGAGAAAGAAGAGCACAAAGATGTTGAGATACATAAAATAGCTAAAAGCGGCATCTTCAAGAATATGCAAAAACTAAAGAGTTCCATTGAAAACACTAAGTGATTCAAGAATAAACTACAAAAAGCACTGCCTCTTCTTACAGAAGTCCTTCAGGTTCAGGATTTATTCTATGCAAATTCTGAGGGCAAAATGCATGGAATCAATGACAATGAATTTTGCGATGATGCATCTGACTTACCAAACATCATGAAGGAAGATTTATTGGCAGAAAGCAATCTTGATTTGATAAAGAGGCTTTCTCCTGCATTCTATAAAACACTCAGCAAAAACGGTTTTGAATCTGTCTTAATTTCAAAGATACGTAAAGGACATGCAACAAAAGGCTACCTGATCTGCGCTGTAAAACGAAGCCTTAGAATCTGGCAGGAAAATGAATGTGCAATGCTTTTTTATCTTTCTGAGCTTTTAGCGGATGAAGAGATTTAGCAGAATCAAATCAATGCCCTTTTAGACAAAAGCGACTGAACCTGTGTAGACCGGGAAATTGTCCTCGGCTTTTGCGACTGCTTCCTCAAGAGTCATGTTGTGGAATTCACTGGCTGCGAAATTACGTCCTGACTTTTTGTTGTCGATGAATGCTCCGACTACGACTCCCGGTATTGCTGATTCGGGTGCGTTGGGAGCCTGGTTTCCTCCTAAATCTGTGCGGCACCATCCTGGATCAGTGATGTTGATGCAGATGTCTGTTCCATCGTATTTTGAGGCAAGATCCATAGTCACTTTGTCTAATGCTGCCTTGCTTGCAGAGTATCCTGCCTGCTCAGGTTCAAGCCTGATTCCGCTTGTGGTGTTTACTATTCGTCCGAAACCACGTTCTTCCATCCTCGGCAAAAAGTGATAGACAATCATCATCGGGGCAATCGTGTTGATTTTGAAACTTGTCTCGTAATCGCCTGCGGGTGTTTCCAAATATTCGGTTCTGTATGCAACTTGAATTCCTGCATTGTTCAGTATTATATCTACCGGAGTTCCCTTTACGTCAATTTCCGAGAGCATCGCCTCTACTTGTGCAAGATCCGAGAATTCTGCTCCTACCGCGTAGGCTTCAACTCCCAGTGCCTTAACTTCCTCCAATGTTTTTGCACAGTGTTCTTTTGTCCTTCCCTGAAGGATTAAATTGCATCCCTGCTTTGCCATGAATACTGCCGCCAGATGTCCTATGCCTCTAGCCGCTCCTGTGATAAGTGCCCATCGTCCCTTTACGTTTACCATTTGCTCCCCCTTTGTTTGTAAGTCCTCGCTATTATTTTTTCGACGGACCGAATTTTTTTACCAGATTATCCAGCTGTTCCTGCATGTATTTGTTGTAAATGTTTGTAAGCGGCTTAAGTTGCGCAGTGTAT
>JAGADS010000127.1 GCA_017613485.1 Treponema sp. | reverse complement strand
TTCCTTCAAGCTTTGGTGCTTCTTCGCGCCAGAGCAGAGCAAAGTGCTGCTGGTTGTAGTCCGGATCCTTCTGCTGGTCTCTCTGTGCCTGAGTTCTGTATGCGGCACCCTTAGTTCCAGTTACAGAACCGTCTGTATCGATCTGGTAATCCTGTCCCTCAAATCCCCAGTAAAGAACTTTCTGGTTCTCTTCCTTGATCATCTCGTCCATGAACTTAATGATCTTGATGGCCTTGTCTTCAGGACACTTTGTTGTGATACCATAACCTCTCTGGAGGTTTGGAAGTGAGCGGTCACGATAGTGTGGTCTGATTGTCTCATCGAATGTAATAGCGAGAGGAGCATAAGTCCTTTCGTCCTTTCCTGCTGTCCAAAGAGCATTCTCAGCGTTGTCGCCCATGAACTGCCATCCCTGGATGAACATACCGAGAACACGGCCCTGAGCAATCTTTGCATAGTACTGGTCACGTGTGTCTGTGAATGAAGCAGGATCAATCAAGCCTCTCTGATAGTAGCCGTTTGCAAGCTTGAACCATCTCTTTGCGTTGTCATCTGTGAAGATATCATAGTAAACATACTTTCCACCTTCATTTACAACGTGTCCGTTACCATCGTTCGGGTTTCCACCCAGGAACTGCGGCGGGTTCCACAAGTCAAATGCTTCCCAGTCAGCTGTGATGATGTTGAACGGAATTGTTGGAAGATCATCGATTGTCGGATACTTCTTGTAATACTTTTCAAGAAGGTCGAAATATTCATCAACAGTCTTGATTGTCGGATATCCGAATTCCTTAAGAACAGCCTTCTGAATCCAGAATCCGTTTCCGTTGTAGTAAGTATCAGACGGAATACCATCGATTACACCATAGTTCGGAAGAGAGTAGATGTGCTCTGCAATATAATTACCGTTTGCATCTTTCTCTGAATCCTGGTCAATCATCTGCTTCCAGGCTGTTGAATAGTGCTTTACCAGGTTTGGTGCGTACTGCTCAAGAAGTGGCTTGAGGTCGCGGAGCTTTCCAGCACCCTGGAACTTTTCTGAGTCAACTTCAACTACATCAGGAAGGTCGTCAGAAGCGATAAGAACACCAATTTTCTGGTCCTTGTCACCAACGAGAATGTCCCAAGAGAATGTTACACCGAACTTCTCTTCGATCCATTTGTAGGTTGGGTTGTCAGCAGACGGCTGCTGTCTCTGCTGAATTGTGAAGATGGAGATGTTCATCTTTCCATCGTCAGCTGCTTTTGCTGATTCTTTCTTACATCCCATCATACCAAATGCCATTACTGCTGCTACAGCGAATAACATTATCCTTTTCATGCATATCCTCCTAAGATTTTACATTTTTTCTGCTGAGTCATCAGGGTACACGCCCCCTAGACTGTCGTTTAATGTAATTATGTTAATTCCGCTTTTGGTAAAAAAAAACACCTATTCACTCATAAAATTTACACAATTATCTCATTTTATACGTAAAAACCTTGCTTTTTATACTTTTTCATGGTATCCTCTAGTGTAGAATTCAACAATTAAAGAAAAAAGACACTATGAAAGGAAAACTTTTATGACAGATACAGACAGACAGCAGGGCCTCACATCACAAGACTTTCCCATAGGAGTTTTCTCAAGCAATGTCTATCTGAATGAAATTCACCATCACATAGAGAACGAATTCTTCTATCTTGACAAGGGAAGTGCGATACTTGGACTCAGGAACAGCGAGATAGAGATAAAGGCAGGAACAGTCATATACATAGAAGCAGGAGCAGAGCACTTTATCCGCAACAAAAATGAAGCCGAGCCTTTCCACTATTATGCCCTGGTCTATGACACCACAATAGTAGAACCGAAAAAAGGACCCGTTACAGGCATACTTGAGAACATAAAGATAAACACTCTCCTAAACATCCCGGAGAGCCTGCTTGCAAACCTTAGGAACACTGTTACTCTTGAAAAAAACAAGGTATTCGGAAGCCTGCTTGTGCTCAAGACAGTCCTGTTTGAATTCCTTTCACACATCATTCAGACAAACCAGTACCAGATGGTATCAACCCTGTACGAGAACTCAAGGCATTCAGTTTCTGCAGTGGACAGCGCGATAGCATTCATCAGGGATCATTACAGCGAGAACATCGACATAGAGGACATCTACAGCGAAACCAACTACTCCAAGAGCCATTTCAGCCGGCTTTTCAAGGACACAACAGGCAAGAGCATCACAGAGTACATCAACAGCTACCGTGTGGAGAAGGCATGCCTTGACATGATCTACACCGACAAGAACATAACGGAGATTGCAATGGAGAACGGCTTCAACAACGTGCAGTATTTTTCCCGTGTGTTCAAGCAGATAATGAACTGCTCCCCAAGACAGTACAAGAAAAACTCATTTAAGGTAGAAGTCCCTTCAACCTATGCTAATGTAAACTGATTTTTCATTACTACATTTTTTTATTGTCACACGGATTCGAAAAATCTAACGATTTTTCTTTAAATTTTTTAAACCAAATTGTTTTTAAGCCAAATCATAATTTTAGGTTTCCTAAAGCAAAGCTCGCTAAATCCTGATATCCCAAAGAAAAAAACCGACAACCAGAAATTGCGTTAGCAATTTCGAATCCGTGTGACTTTTCTATCTCAAATACTTTTCCACTAAACACTAAGTATTATCGATTTTAACTGTCCGCTTCCTGAACCGGTGAACTTCAAATACAGTGCGTTTATGCCGTCCGGGATATTTACCTCACCATAGGATGTTTCCCAGAAGTTTGTGAAGTCAACTTTTATCTTTCCAAGCACAGGACCTTCTATTGATGTCCGGACCTCAAAATCACCCTGGAAATATGCCCTGGTTTTAAGGCCTATCCTTTTCACACCCTTGAAATCAAAATACTTGAATCCGATTGTCGTTCCAGGCATTATATCCGCAATATAGCTCGTGTCCTTTTCCTCGCAGGGGCTTCCGTCCTCATTATCCCTTCCGTCCTGAGTGATCCTTGGATAAACCTCAGGATGAACATAGGCAGAAGGTTTTTCAGTAAAGAGATTGCATGCTATTGCAGCAGGATACTCTCCCCTACCTTCTAAAGCACCGCCGTTTAAGCCGCATGAGGTCATTTCAACCTGTGGAATTGAGCCGTCCGCATTAATGACTATTTTTTCCGCACAGCCCTGTCTTGAATACCACGTTCCGTTTGTGTGCCTGTGATAGAAAATGTACCACTGTCCGTTTATGAACTCTATTCCACCGTGATTGTTGGCACCCCTTGCAGAAGGAAAATCCGGAGCCTTGTAAGTACCGATATGCATGTCGCAGTTGCTGACTATTACTCCACCGTATGTAAAGCCACCTGTAGGAGAGGAGCTTGTTGCATAGCACAGCTCATGGGCTGCTGATGATGAATATACAAAGTAATATTTATCGCCGGCCTTCCTTATAGAAGATGCCTCAAAGAACTCGTGGTCCTTGTAGCCTGTCCATTTATCCGTGGAACAAAGCTCATAGGGGCATTTCAGCTCAGAGGCAGTTTCATAGGCTTTAGAAGGATCAGCTGAATAGCAGTCACCAGGTACGATTATACGGGGGTCTTCCTCTATTGTAAGCATGTCAGGACCAAGCACAGTTGCCATTGCTCCGATCCTGTCTTTCATGCCGCGTCCACAGAAAGCCGTGTACAGGTATGTTTTCTTTCCTTCTGTAAGAACAGCAGGATCAAACTGAACCTGATCCCCTTCCCTCTCTCCAAGCCTTGTACCGTCCTTGTAATGCACATAGCCGTAAAAGCTAAAAGGACCAGAAGGAGAATCTGAGGCGGCAACAGAAACAATGCTGACCTTGTCGTATACATAATAGATGTAATAGCGTCCGTCAGGTCCCTGGGTTACGTCCGGGGCATAGAGAACCATGCGTCCGTCTTTATTTAACGGGTCATCCATACGGTGAAAGACAACCCCCTCATACTTCCAGTCAGAAAGATCATCAGCAGGTGCTGACCAGCACACATAGTCACCCAGACAGAAAACTGAACCGTGTGCCATATCGTGGGAACCGTAGACATAAACACGATTCCCGAACACATGAGGCTCTCCGTCCGGAACATATTCCCAAAGCGGAAGATATGGATTAAAAGCTTGATTCTTCATACTACACCTCTTTTATATTTCAGCTATATATCCCAAAATGATTTTTCCCGCCAATCGGAGGGAAATCCTAAAAATTCAACTGCATATTCTGAATTATCAGAAAGAAAAGCTATCAATTCTTTTTTCCATGTCGAATTTTCCTCTATCTTTTCATTCAAATAAACAAGGATCAAAAGAAGATTATACAAACTTGAATTATTCTGCCATAAATATGAAATATCCACCCTTGATGATTTTGGCCTCATAGGTTGAATTGACAGTCTTTTTAAGATTATGCGTGACTGGTGGGCACAATGATTTCTAAGAACAGAAAGACTATGCACCCAAGATTCAAGAATACAAGAATCAACCCCATAAAAACTTGCTATTTCATCTTTCGCATTACCGGGGCATGAAGAATTCCTTGACGGCACGTACGCCATATTCTTGTACCAACAAGAAAGTGTTCCAAACGACAGAAGCTCGCATATTACCCATACAGGAGGAAAACTTTCTGTGTATTTTTCCTTATAATGGCTGACAAAAATTTCTTTTGAACGAATGAATTCTGTCTGCATTTTTTTCATATTATCAAGCCAAACAGAAAAATCCTTGCTGTAATCAGGCTTTAGGTAAGAATGAGAACCATACTTCATTCCCATCTGATGTGCCCATTGTGTCCTGAAAGAAACTTCAATACGACTTATTCCTTCAAAACTTAAAAGACGGATTGATTTATCAAAATCATACAGTGAAAGAACTTTCTCAAACGTCGTACCATCCTTAAAATGATGAGGATTCCTACATTCCTCATAATACATCCAATACCCGCTAAGACGATAATAATTCAAATTTCGGAGTGCTTTCTCTGCCAGATTTTTATCACTGACAATCATTCCTCGCGACTCTAACTGAGCTATTTGCTGAGAAACTGACAATGCCGGTTTTTCAAAGGGTACTTTCTGCATAAAAAATGACCCGCCGATTTGAGGATGGGACATGCCCACTAGCCTTGGCAGGTTCTGTTACTTATAATATAAGTCATTTAAGACTGTCAGTCAAGATAAAAAATTCCCCCTGACAGTCATTAAATCAAAATTT
Organism: Treponema sp.; assembly: GCA_017613485.1. The sequence goes on along the minus strand of JAGADS010000127.1, from coordinate 2,591 downwards.
TAGCTTTGAAAGCCTTGTACATGCTTCCTTGACGTCCTTCCTGTGACCGAATGCAGAGAAGCGCAGATATCCTTCTCCAGCAGGACCAAAGCCGCTTCCTGGAGTTGTGACGACATTGCATTCCCTTAGGATTCTGTCAAAAATATCCCAGCTCTTGTAACCGGGGAAATACACCCAGAGATACGGTGAGTCGCCGGTATAATAGACTTTTACTCCAGCGTCCGCAAAGTTCTTTCCTGTCAACGCATCCTGCATGAGCTTTGCATTCTCAAGATAGAAGTCAACCAGCTGTTTTGTCTCTGCAATTCCTGTCTCATCAAATGCAGCGATTCCACCTGCCTGTGCGATATTGCTTGCACCGTTGAACAAAGTAGTCATAACGCGGTTCCAGTCATCACGCACGCTTGAACCGTCTGCAAACTTAAGGCTTGAGGGAACTACACTCCATCCCAGACGAACGCCTGTAAAGCCCGCAAGCTTGGAGAAAGAGTTGATTTCTATGGCACATTTCCTTGCACCCGGAATCTCATAGATTGTCTTCGGCAGAGCAGGATTCCTGATGAATGCGTAATATGCGGCATCAAAAATAATGATGCATCCGTTTTTGTTGGCATAGGCAACAAGCTTCTTGAGCTGCTCTTTTGTCGCTGTTGAACCAGTTGGATTGTTCGGACTGCAGAAATAAATGAGAGAGTCAGGCTGAATCACGCTTAAATCAGGGAAGAACTTATTCTCTGCCGTGCATGGAAGATATGTAACTCCACGGTAGCCCTTCTTGCCAGCTTTACCTGCTGCACCGACAATTACGCTTCCGTCAACATAGACTGGATAAGCCGGATCCTGAACCGCAATAGGAGTCTTCCTTCCAAACAAAGTCTGAACCCTGGCGATGTCACATTTTGCACCGTCGGAGATGAATATCTCGTCCGCATTTGCCATTCCCTTGTAGAGAACCTCAGCGATTTTTTTCCGCAACTCAGGATTTCCCTGCTCATCACCATAACCTGAATAGCCTGCCATAGTGCCCAGACCCCTTGCATAATCAGCCATAGCTTTTGCAATGTGTGGAGTAAGTGGCTCGGTAGTATTTCCTATACCAAGGCTTATTATCTTTGCATCAGGATGAGAAGCCTGATATTCTCTTCTTCTCTTTGCAACCTCAGGGAAAAGATATCCCGCCGCTAAATTTCCAAAACCGCTGTTTCTTTCTATCATAAAGTGACCTCACTGGATTTTATTTTAACGATTTGAATGATTGGTTGCAAGTCATGTCGAAAGCTTGTCGCAAGCTGGTGCTTGCTCTTAGAGTTTTTACTTGCTCGCGAGGCTCGCATTTTTTTGCAAGCAAAAAAAACGTAAAAACTCTGTATTCATATAATTATGGAAAAACAACAAAACTTTGCTGTTAAATTGCAAGAAAAATCACATTTTTCCCTTCAAGAAAAAACGTAAAAACTCTGTATTCATATAATGGCAAGAGGTTGTTATTCTTCAAAATCAAAGACAGGCATGTCATCGGGGAGGAAAATCAGGAATTCATGGTTTCTCTCAATCCAATCTCCATTGGCAACCCACATTGGAGCTGTAGTGAGCACATAAAGCCATTTTCCTGATTTATTATCTTTAATATCATTCTGGAGTATTTCCAATACCCTTACTTTCATTCCCATCTCATGATTTAAGGTTCTGTATTTTACCGGAGCTTTAATATCTTTTTCTGTACGCAGGTCAATTTCACCCATAATTCTAAATGATGAGAATTCTTTTATTTTTGAATGATCAGTTAAAATATTTCCAAGAGCATTCAAGGCAAATGAGAAAATCAAACTAAACAATACAATCCAACAAAATCTTTTTCTTCTCATGTCAATTATTTTTCATCAGACTGTGGCATAATGCCTTGCATATTGAGATAGGACTTCATTCATCATAGTCTGATACTTTGTATTGTGTTTTGCAGCTTCCTTTTTAAAGAATCTAATACAGTCAGAGTCAATAGATATTGTTATCTTTTCTTTTGTTGTTTTTCTTACAAGTTCCGCAGGAGACGGAAGAAAATCATCTATAACTACAGCTGAATCTAAAGCGTCCATTACAGATTTTTCAGGATCGTTGTAAATTTTCTTCATAACGTTTCTTTCCTTGACGCCAGTACCCTGCGCCGAAAATTCTAATGTTCTGACCTCGTATGGTAAAACGCACAGTCAAAATGCCTTCATCTGTTTTTCCAATACAGAAATAACGTTTTTCTGAAATAGAATGTTTTACATCCTCCAAAATCATACGCTTTTCATCAAAAAAAGCATCCTGTGCTTTTTCAAACGAAACTTTATGCTTTTTTATGTTTTCAGAGTTTTTATTCTCATCCCATTCGAATGTCATACATATTTATTATACATACTATTATATGTATAAGTCAAGTTTTTTCTTGGAATGAAATGAGTAAAAAAGTCGTCTGTCAGTTTTTTCAGTTCCGTTTACAAGAATAACATATCGGGTTTGCATAATTTATGTTTTCAAAACTTATTTCTCGTCCACATTTCAGACAATATCTTTCTGGATAATTTATGTTTCCAAATTGACTCCAAACA
>JAGADS010000126.1 GCA_017613485.1 Treponema sp. | reverse complement strand
GTGGGAAGAACTCACATTCGCAAACAATTTCCTTTTCTGTAAGATTATGGAAAGTGAGCCAGAGCTGTGCCGTCAGGTCCTTGAGATCCTTTTGCACAAAAAAATCTCCAAACTCAGGAAGCCTGAGGCAGAGCGCACCATGCAGGAAAGCCTTGACTCAAAGAGTGTCCGCTTTGATGTCTACACAAGAGATTCAAAGCACATATTCGACATTGAGATTCAGACCACAAGCAACAGGAACCTTCCAAAGAGAGCAAGGTATTACCAGAGCGTCATAGACCTTGATAACCTTTCAAAGGGAGAGAAATACTCAAAGTTGAAGGACTCCTACGTGATTTTCCTATGCCTCGAGCCACCGTTCAAGAAGGTTGAGCCTGTATATTACTTTGAGAACATGTGCAGGAATCATCCAGAAATAAAATTGAACGACAGGGCATACAAGGTCTTTTTTAATGCATCGGAATATGATAAAATGAAAAATGACGATGAGAAAGCTTTTTTCAGATTTCTATTAGGCCAGAAAGCCGACAGTGAGCTTACAAAATCCCTGGAAAAGAAGGTTCGCTTCGCCAAGAAGAATATGAAATGGAGGAAACAATATATGACTTGGCAGCAGACAATAGACGAAGAGAAAGAAATCGCATTTGAAGAAGGCAAACATGATGCTAAGATGGAAGCCGCGGAAAACCTTCTTAGGGAAGGAATCCCTACGGAAATTACAGCACGTTGTACAGGCCTTCCCTTAGAGCAAGTGAAAGAGATTGCGGAGAAGATTGGGAGTTTATAAGTTCAAATACTTGTTTTTTTTTCTCTAATATATTATAGTTTCCAAAATCCACTCACACAAACAAGGAAGGAAACGATGGGTATTCGCGGCGAACTTTATACAACACAAATCAACTTTGACAACCGTTCTTATTTTTTCAATGTCAAGGAAAACCGTAACCATGACGTGTTTTTGCAGATAGTCGAAAGCAAGGTCAAGGACGGACAGGATGACAGGCGTGCCATCGTAGTATTTGCAGACGACATGCAGGAATTCTTGTCAGGCATGGATGATGCCCTTACATTCATCGAAAAGGACAGAAAGGAAAAAGCCAAGGCAAGGGCAGAAAAGAAAGCCGCCAAGGAAGCAAAATTCGGTCAGGGTGACTCTGACTCAGACACCGCAAAAAAGAAGGTTTACCGCAGGAAAGGTGAAAGCCGTCTTGTCGCAGAACGCAAGGCAGAAAAGAAGGAATCCAGCGTAAAAAAGACAGGCCGCGTCATCGTAACATCAAAACGCAATTCCCCAAAAGAAGACAACGAATACTAAGCTATTCTTTTTCATAACTGAAGCACATACGCTGTATCGGAGACGGTCCTATACGGCGGCATATTTCCCTGTGCTCTTTTGTAGGATACCCCTTGTGTCTGGCATATCCGTATTCGGGGTAAAGCGCGTCATACTGAACCATTATCCTGTCCCGCTCAACTTTTGCCAGAATGCTGGCCGCCATCACCTCCGGGACAGTGGCATCGGCCTTGACCTTTGACTCAACCTCACATGAAATATCCGGCACCTTGTTTCCATCTACAACGGCATGTATCTTTTCAATTGAGTTATAATCAATTCCGTTTGTCATGCACCAGGCCTCAAGCTTTTTACTCATTTTTGCGTATGCTTTTTTCATGGCAAGGAGGCTGGCATTAAGGATATTGATTCTGTCAATCTCATCATGCTCTACGCGGGCAATCCCCCAGAGACATTTTTCCTTTATGATTTTCTCTGCAAGATTTCTTTTTTTCTCTGAGAGTTTCTTGCTGTCATTAAGAATTTCAACCGGGAAATCAGGGCTCAGGACAACACAGGCTGCAACAACAGGTCCTGCCAAAGGTCCCCTTCCCGCCTCATCAAGACCAGCCTGCAACACTGGCATCAGTCGAATACCTCGCTGTTATCCTCATCCTGAATCACAGTGCATATCTCGTCTATATACAGTGAACGTCCGTCGCCTTTTGAAAGATGACCTGTAAATGTGTTTCCGTATAGCGAAAGTCTTGTACCGCTTGCTTCCACCATGCGGCCAAGCTCACCCCACAAAGTACATGAGCTGTTTACCAAAGAGCATGATCCGCCGTTGACGCTCAGGGCTGTGGCATGGATTCCTGTGCATGTTAACCTGGATTCATCTATCGAAATGCTTGAATTACTTGAATTAATCAGAACCGAGTATTCCTTGCTTTGCATTGTAAGGCCGCCCCCCGTAAAATTCAAGCGGCTTTCATTAAGCTCCAATATGGATGCTGTCTCAAGAAAACTTCCGCTCAATTCACAGTCATAAAAGCTAAGGATTGATTTTTCCGCCTTGATCATACAGTCATTATAGGAGGCATCACTTTCTTTTTTAAGGACACAAAGCTCAAACTGAAGCTCCGCATCCAGTACTAAAAGCAGGGAATTGCAATCAAAAAATATCGTGTGGTCTCCCCCGTCAATCGTACAGTCCTGATAAAGATAATATGAATTCTCTAAGTTAATGTCAGAGACAAGATGAATCTTGCACTGGTATCCTTCATTTGCAACCTTCAGTGCATCTTCCAGCCTTGGATATGGATTCTGTATTGAACCTGCAGGATATGTGGTGTCCCTCCCGGAGCTTGATCCTGCATAAATATCCGCACCGTGCCTCATTATTGTTTTAGATGACACCGGGTTTCCTTCCTCATAAGCCATGGACTGCCAGCGTACAATGTGATCCTGCCTCATGTCGAGTTTTCTTGGATTCTTATCTGCCGACCAGTATTCATCGTCAATCTGATAAATCAAAAAATCACCGGTAAAGACAAAGGTTCCGTCGCGGTCTATAGAGTAAGGTTGGGGCTCCTGAATCTCAAGAGCCAAGGTATCCGATGCTACGGTAAACTGAGGAAAAAACAAAAATATAAGAAAAACAGAAATCCATAGCCTGGATCTTTTAAAAGCCATCTAAGCCCCCTGATTTATTTATCGGCAAAAATAGGCTCAAGTACCTTCCTTAATTCAGGATATGGCTTATAAAAATTATTTTCCAGCTCCTCAGAACTCAATCCCACAAGCTCATGGCTGTTGTAGTTAATCCAGGGATTGTTCTCCGGGCGGTCTATTTCAATCTTCCGGCACCAGTAATCCGGAATAATCGGGAGTGCTTCCTTGTATTTGTATACTTTAAAATCATGAACAACAACTTTTATGCTGTCACGAGGAACACCTTTTTCAAGAAGAACGCTGACAAGATAATTCAAGGTCCTGCCAGAATCATATATGTCGTCCACAAGCATGATTTTGTCACCCTGACGCAGATAGTCTGGAGAATATGTCCATCCGTCAATACGGACTGCATCCTGCTGCTTTACATCGGTATATGAGCGTGCCACAACCGCCGCATACAGGACTGGCTTGTGTCTTTTAAGCGCAACCTTGTAATACTCACTCAGAACATTTGCCATGTATGCACCGCCTCTAAGTGAAGCATAGATAACATCCGGCACAAATCCGTCTTCCTGATAGATTTTATGTGCAAGGATAAGCGCATCATTTCTGACAGTATCGTATGACAAAAATTCCTTCATGTTAAGCTCCTATTTTTCTGTATGTTCCATATATTCAATTGAATGTGATCCTTCAATTCCAAGGGGAAGCGCATCATCAGAAATACTTGTGATTTTCTTAATGCCTTCAGAATTTGCAAACGAAACCTTGAGCTTATCATTCTTGCATTCTATTACGGCATGTGAACTCGTCTTGCTTTTACCGGAGAGAATAAGAGTTGCAAGAGGATCCTCAACTTCCTGCTGAATCAGGCGCCTCATCGGTCTTGCTCCCATAAGAGGATCATAGCCGTGCTCCACCATGTATTCCCTTGCTTTTGGCTTTATAGAGATTGTGATTCCCTGCTCACACAGGCGTTCCTCTAGTTCCCTAATCTGTATGTCAAGTATACTGCTGATTTCCTTTTTGCCCAGTGCATTGAATACAATAACGTCATCCATGCGGTTCAAGAGCTCAGGTGACATTATGCGCTTGAGCTCCTCCATGGCATTCTGCTCCATCTCATCGTGGGGGAGTATTCCTTCCTTGCTGGATGCAAAACCAAGCCTTGACTCTGCGTTGATGTTCCTTACTCCTGCATTGCTCGTCAATATTACCAGTGTGTTCTTGAAGCTTACGGTATGGTTCTGTGTGTCAGAAAGCTCACCTTCCTCAAAAATCTGAAGAAGAAGGTTGAAAATCTGCGGGTCGGCTTTTTCTATCTCGTCAAACAGAACTACTGAATACGGTTTCTGCCTTACTTTCTCGGTAAGTCTTCCTCCCTCATCATGCCCGATATATCCAGGCGGTGCTCCAATCAATGAGGATGACGTGTATTTATCGCTGAACTCACTCATGTCAAAGCGGATAAGTGCATCCTCGCTGCCAAAAAGGAATTTTGCAAGTGCCTTTGCAAGCTGTGTTTTTCCAACCCCTGTGGGACCAAGGAACATGAACGAACCAATCGGCCTCTTGAGAGATGAGACACCAGAGCGGCTTCTTCTAACGGCAGAACTGATCACAGAAATTGCCTGATCCTGACCTATGACATCCTTCTTGAGCTTTTCCTCCATCTGAAGGAGTTTCTGGCTTTCGTCGGCATCGAGCTTTTCTATGGGAATGCCTGTCATTGCGGAAATAACTGAACATACATCCTGAACCGTTACACGTGTCCTTACCCTTGCATCCTGCGCCCTGAGTGCTATGTTGTACTCATCAAGCTGCTTCCGTAAGTGTGTAACCTTGTCGCGAACGTATGCGGCCTGCTCGTAATCCTGCTCCTGGACAAGATTGCGTTTTTCCTCTATCAGGTCATCGATTGTCTTTTCAAGCTGCTCAAGCTCAACGGGTCTCTGCTCATTCTGGATTTTCTTTGCGGCTCCTGCTTCATCAAGGACATCTATTGCCTTGTCCGGCAGGCATCTTTCCTGAATGTAACGGCGACTGTATTTTACTGTTGCCTTTATCACGTCATCGTCATAGCGCACATGGTGGAAATCCTCAAACTTGCTCTTAAGCCCCTCAAGCATCTGCTCTGTCTCTGCATCACTCGGCTCGTTTATTACAATCATCTGGAATCTTCGGGTTAGAGCGGAATCTCTTTCCAGCCGGGTCCTGTATTCCTTTAGTGTCGTTGCACCGATTACCTGAATCTCTCCACGGCTCAGGGCAGGCTTTATCATGTTGCTTGCCTCCATTGAACCCTCAGGTCCTCCGGCTCCGATTATCGTGTGGATTTCGTCAATAAAAAGAATGATGTCCGGGTTTTCCTTAACTTCCTTCATCACCCTCTTCATTCTTTCCTCAAAGTCACCGCGATATTTTGTTCCTGCTATCATTGCGGCAAGGTCAAGACATAGAATGCGTTTTTTCAAGAGGCCACGGGGAACATTTCCCTTTGCAATCCTCTGTGCAAGTCCTTCAACTATGGCGGTTTTTCCAACCCCTGGCTCACCGACAAGAACCGGATTATTCTTGCTTCTGCGGCTTAGTGTCTGTACAATACGGCTTATTTCCCTGTCACGTCCGACAACAGGATCCGTGTCAGATTCACGTGCAAGCTCCGTAAGGTCTCGGCTGAACTGCGACAAAATGCTGTCTGTATTCCTTCTGCGCTGAGTGCTTCCGTCCGACATTGCGGGAACAGGCTCTGAATATGGAGATGAGACACCGTCAATTTTTGCGGATGAAGGAACCTTTTTCTGTACCTCCATGACACAAGCCCTTGCCTGATCAAGTGTGATTCCTGCCCTGTCAAAG
>JAGADS010000125.1 GCA_017613485.1 Treponema sp. | reverse complement strand
TCTCCAACAGTAACAAGCCCAAAGAGATGCTTTCCCTTCGGAGGAAGACCAAGCCCCAGATTTTCCTCAGGCTCATAGTTTGCAAGATCATCAAGAGAAACTCCGAAAATTTCGGCAAGCTGCTTGCATTTGTCAAGGTCGGGAACACTTTCGCCGGATTCCCATTTGGCAACGGACTGTCTTGTAACGCCAAGTTTTTCCGCAACATCTTCCTGAGTCAACTGTACGACTTTACGCATTTGGGCCAGATTGTCCTTGAACATTTACGCCTCCACTTTAGCCTCAATATTTTTTTTCTTTTTGATTCCAAGCACCGCCCATCTGAAAAATGGAATCCTTGAGATGAGCGCATATAAACCATAACCGAAAACAAAGCCTGCGACAAGACTCAAAATGTAGCTTGCGGGAGCGGGAAGGAGTTTGGGTTTGGCAATCAACAAGGCTACGGTAGATATTCCAAGATAATGGAAGACGTAAAGGCCAAAGCTGTGGCGGCTCATCCATTCGGTAAATGCATTTGAAAAATCTCCGAAGCGGGCAAATCCACCCAGCATGGCAAGGGAGCCGAAATAGGCGCACAATGAATACAGCCAACCCCTGTTGATTGGTTTGTCGGCAAAGTTCTGACCGAAATACAAAAGCGCAAAAGTCACGCACAATGCAAGGGCAATGAGGATCAGAGGCAGGGAAAGTTTTTTGATTTTTTCCACCACCGCATCATGGGAGAAAACGTAGTAGCCCAAAACAAAAAAGACAAAGTAAAAGGCAATCCTGTAGACAGAAACTATGGGAGTGTTAAGAATCTGCGCCGCACCCCAGATTGGAAAATAAAACAATGCAATCAGCCAGAGGGGAGTTTTTGCGCCGAGCGACAGGAGTTTTCCCTTTTCAATTATCCTTATCAGCACAAGAAGCAGACTGTATATCCACAAAAGATGCATGTACCAGAGAACGCCGCTTCCAGAGGCAACCATAATCATGTAAATTAACGGAGAAGGAACCCCGGCAGCCTTAAGTCCGTCAATGCCGCCACCGATGGACATGCTCACATATCCCTGGATGAACTGGAAAAACAAGAGGCCTATAGTTGACGGAACCAAAAGTTTCAACGTCCTAGATTTTATGAATTCTTTGTTCGAATGTTTTTCCAGATAAAGTCTTGAGCTGATTCCAGAGACGATGAAAAGAAGGGGCATAATCCAGGGATAAACCAGATACTGAAATGCGTCGTAGTACTGAACGTTCAGATTGGTAATTTTACCCAAACCGCCGATCACGCCCTCCGCATTGTACATGTAAAAGACGTGATAGATTAAAACGATTACGACGGTTGTCCAGCGGATGTTGTCCAAATAGTGCTTTCTCATACATTTACCACCTTTGCAATTAATCTTAACAAAATTGTAAGGCAGAACCAAATGGAAGTCCACCAAGAAAAATTAACATTTCAGGAGGTTTTGTGTTAATGTCAGTTGCTTTATTCTTCTACAGGAAAGCCAAGCACTAAAAAATTGAAACAGCAAAAGGAGAATCACCCCCCCCCGCCAATTCGCCAAGTAAAAAGTCGCCAAATCGCCAAGTAAAATCTTGCCAAATCGCCAAATTCAGAACTTCTGATACACGATATCTCATTGACCCCTCAATTGCAACGGCCAGCTTGGGGCTTGGTCCGGATGACCTTGTAAAAGATCTGAACACAATGGGTCTGTTTTTTGAAACACTGTGTGTGCGTGACCTTCGTGTTTATGTGGTACCAGTGGGTTCTTTAAAAAACTAACACTTCAACATCACATTCCACGGAAGGACTTGCAGGATTTCCTTAGGTCGCAGTTTTCACAGACGTGCTGGTAAAAGGTTTTGTCGTCCTTGAACTTCTTCTGCAAGGTGGAAGGAGGCGGGGGGTCGAACTCGCAGTTGTTGATTTTCTCGATTACCTCTCCCACTTTTTTTAATGTGGCTTCCTGCGTGCTGGCATCATGCTGGATGGGAACGACCGGGTCCCAGTTTTCAAGGGCATGTCCTAACTCGACGGCATTGTTTGTCTTTAACGCATGCTTGACATCTCTGGGTATCGATGTTGACAAGATGAATGTGTCATCAACGGTTCCTTGCTGCATTCTTTCCAGCTCGTAGGCAAAGAGGTTCAATTCTTCCCTGTAGGAATCAATGCTGTCTTCTATCTGCTCCTTTGAATTTGTCGTGACGTCAAACAGGCTTATCTTTCCGTCTTTTTCCAGGACATCCAGCCGGCCTTCGATTGAATATGGAATTTTTTTATTCGGTGTCTGCTGATTTGAAAGTGTAATCTTAACGTTAGAGACATCGCCGTCAAGAACCATTTCCTTGTGCTTTCGCCAATACATCAGGACCTGCTCAAATGCCCTTTCCTTCATGTTCTCGTTGATTGTGTGCCCTGAGCTTTCCTTTAATACCTGATAATTCGACTCAAAGAATTCACGGAGTTTTTCTTCCAGCTCTTTATCGCTCATTTTACTCATTGCCAGATTCCTCCCTCATGAAATTCTGAAAGTCGCGTATTGTCCGTAAAACCAATGAGCCGTAGAACATTGTCTGGCAGCGTGACGGAACGAATCCATATTTCTTAAAAGCCATATAGTTTCGGGGACAGGTCAGATACGGAATATAATCAAACTTAAAGCTGTACACTTTCTCATCGTGCTCTTTTGATGATCTTGAGACTGGAATTGAAACCTCTTCCTGAAACAGCTGGGTATAATTATTTTGGGAGAACAATTTCTCAAACGCCGGATATGTACTTTGCCCCGGACCCCTGAACTGAGACATGATAAGAAGATTCTTTGCCCTTGACAATGCAACATAGAACATTCGCATCGTGTCATAGTCATCCATCATGTTTAACGGTTCATTCAAGCCATCGATCTTTCCCTTTTTCTCAAACATCTTCCTGACAAGGACATCCAGCGGACGGCACTCCTTATGCCTGTGCATTACAGATCCCAGGACGACAACCGGGAATTCAAGGCCCTTTGACTGATGAATCGTAAGGAAAGGAACTGAGCCGCTTGGAAATGGTGTCTCCTCGTTTTCATATTCCCCCTCGTTCATGCTGAAAAGAGAATACAGGAATGAATAGAAAAAGCTTTTTATAAATCCTTCTTCCGTAAAATTTCTTCCAGACAGAACAGAGGAATGCGTATCCATGTAGCGTGAGATGTATTGCGTTATTAATCCCAGCGTATACATTCCGGCATCATCACCAGCCTTTGCCATTGAGAATTCATCGCGGTACCATTTGGCCTCATGCAGATCATAGAACAGGTCCAGAAGGTTCCAGTCCAGTGAAGTTACCCTTGAAAGAATGTACGAGACTGTTACGGGTTCTTTATTCTGAGCCCTGGTCTTTACATATTCCCTTAAACGGTAATTTGATATTTCTGCGACAGTATCTTCTGTAAGGCGCTTAATGTTTTTATCAGAAAGCAGAACCTCAAACTCCGAGCCGTCTGCCTCATCTTCCAGTTCAATTCCATTCTCAGTGCAAATCTCCTTTAGCACCTCAAACTGTTTTTGTACTGAGTCAACCTGGGAAATCTTTGATTCAACTATCTTAAGCAAAACAGGATCCTGCTCTATAATTGAAAGTGCCAC
>JAGADS010000124.1 GCA_017613485.1 Treponema sp. | reverse complement strand
CAACGGGTATTTTGACAAATCAAATATCCGCTCTTCAGTTTATGTTTCCTCTGTAATCATAATACTCGAAGTATTCATGATTATCAACATAACGGCCAGGCAGTTTTTTGAGGAGACACGGCGTTCAAATGAATGGTTCATCATCCACATCTCATGCTTTGCTGTTCTTCTGATTACGGCAATCTCGCTCTTTATCTATTCAATCCGTCATATAAAAAAGCTCAGCAGCAACCGTGTCCTTTGGGAAGCACTCAAATACATTTTTTCTGTAGTGGCACTGGTTTTTGGAATTTACATCTCTTATCTTGATTACCAGAAAGGTGAGCAGTTCATCACGCTGATGACTATGACCATCTTTGTTTTCTCTTTTGTCGTATGGAGGCCGATTTATTCATTTTTACTGCTTTCGGTGACATATATTGTTTTCTTCTGGCTGTGCAACCGCTTTACGCCTGCTACCTTTGCCACTAAAATCAATCTTTTCATTGTCTTCATCTCACTTCTTATGAGCGCAATAAACGCATACCACCAGAAGCTCAAGGAAGCCGAGAAAGGCGAGAAACTGGATCATGCGCACGGCATACTGCTTAAGCTTTCGATTAGTGATGAGGTAACGGGAATTGCAAACATGCATTATTTCAGAAGCCAGGCAATGGATCTCCTGCACGATGAGTCTGTTGATGTGTCCTCCCTGATTTTCCTCTTTCTTGACATAGAGAACTTCAAGACACTGAACGAAAAGTACGGTTTCTGGGAAGGAAATGAATTCCTCAAGGAATTTGCCGATATGCTGGGCAAGGTTTTCAAGGATTCGATTGTAGCGCATTTCTCAAATGACAATTTTGTTGTGCTTACAAAGAACGAGGCCATTCACGAGAAGATTCAGACCCTAAAGCGCAATATGCTGGGTACAAAGTATGACGTAAAGATAGGGCTTAAAGTCGGAGGATACAGGCCCAAGGACAGGGATTGTCTTCCGGTTATTGCCTGCGACCACGCACGTTATGCATGTTATTCGATTAAAAAGCATTACAACCTCGATTTCTGCGAGTATGACAACTCGATGGCAGGAAACTTCTACAAGAAACAGTACATAATCCACAGCATAGACGAGGCCATAAAAAAAGAGCACATCAAGGTATACTATCAGCCGGTCGTTAATGCAGAGTCAGGAAAACTGTGTGGACTTGAGGCTCTTGCACGCTGGGATGACTGTGAGTATGGATTCCTCTCTCCCTCAGATTTCATTCAGACACTGGAGGAATACTATCAGATTTACAAGCTTGACCTTTATGTCCTGGAAAAAGTATGCAGGAACTTTGCCTATGCAAAAGAAAAGGGACTTCCTCTGGTACCTGTCTCCCTAAATTTCTCCAAGCTGGATTTTGACTCAACAAACCTTGTGGATGATGTCGAGAAATGCCTGAAAAAATACAATATCGACAGGAACATGATTCACATAGAGATAACAGAAAGCACGCTGTCAGAAAACGACGAGAAACTCAAGGCAATTCTCAAGATTCTCCGGGAAAACGGTTATGCACTGTGGCTTGATGACTTTGGCTCCGGCTATTCAGGCCTGAACGTACTCAAGGAATATGACTTTGACATGATGAAGATCGACATGAAATTCCTGAGCGGTTTTTCCGGCAACCAGAAGGCACGCTTTATACTCAAGAACATAATCACGATGGCAAAAGAGCTTGGAATGAGCACCCTTACAGAAGGAGTTGAAACCGACGAGGCATATCAGTTCCTCAAGGAAAACGGATGCGAGCTGATTCAGGGATTCCTCTTCGGGAAACCCATGTCAGATGAAGAGCTTTACGAAAAACTTAAGTCCGGCGCTTACCAGATGGACTGAACAGCAGTTTAGAGAGTCACAGCTTAAATCTTAACACTCTACAGCGTATAACTCCATTCACCGCTGTCCTGGATAATATCTGGCCAGTTGGGCATTGTCTGAATTGTAGTGTTGACAAGACAAGCAGTACAGATTATGCATGAAATAAACACAAGAGATCCGATTGCAAGGGATATAATCGAAAGCACTATTCCTGCAGTAGCCATGTCATTTCTGGTTTTCTTTTTTCCTGAGATTCCAAGAGAAAGTCCCACAGCCCCAAGAATAACTGCCATTATCGACAGGTAACCTGTGAAAATAAAAAGAATGGATAGAATTCCCAGAACCATGGAGGCAATGGAAAGACCTTTTCCAGGATATGGACCTGACTTGGGTTTTTCCTGCTGCTGATTCTGATACGGCTGCTGATACTGCTGATATTGATTCTGATATTCCGGTTGAGGATTACTATACTCCTGATGATACTCCTGAACATTATTCTGCTGAGTATTTTCAGGTTGACCTGATACTTCATCTAAAAACTCATCGCCCATTTTTTATATTCTCCTATCACCTTTTTATAATTCATACAGTCATGTCATTACCGGACTCTATCCGGCAATCTCTATACGTCTGCAGTACAATATCAAGATTATCGTGTCAAGCACGATAACGACAGTTTCTTAACCATGCACTGCAATAAATATATTATATCATATTATCTGATAATTTCAAACTTTTTTTTAGCCGTATCACAAAAATAATTATTCCCGCGCACACAAAGCCTATGCTGAACCACTGTGCGACAGAAAGCGGACCTATAAATCCCCGCTCCACGTCACCCCGGAAAAACTCGCATATAAACCTGACTATTCCATATCCCACAAGATAAATCGAAAACTGGTATCCCCTTGCCTTTTTGATGAATGAACTTGCAAGAAGAATTAAAAAAAGCACAAAATCAAGGGCAGAAGCCATAAGCTGAACAGGGAAACGAGATGCCCCCTGCATGAAAACGTGGCATGAACCAGTATATATTTTGCCGAAACAGCATCCCGCCATAAAGCATCCTATTCGTCCGAATGCCTGTGCAAGAGGTGTTCCCACTATCAAAAGAGAATAAAGCGGTTTTGTATCCAGCTTGAACTGCCAGCCGTAAATCGCTACCCCAAGGAATGCCCCCAGAAGGCCTCCGTAAACTACAAAGCCTCCCTGCATAAGCCCCGCAATTCCGACTTCCTCAATCATCTCGGGTAATTTAGGAATGTTCACGATGATATAGAGAAGCTTTGCCCCTACGATCATCATCATAATTGCATAGAGGTAAGAATACAGGGCATCATCCCTCTTTACAGAGAACTTTGACGAAAGAAGCACTATGACAAGGCCTGCAACAAGCATTCCAGTCATGATGCATATTGAGTACATCGGAATCTCTTTTCCCAGAATATGAATGAACGGATGCATCTATACTTCCACCCTCTCTATTCTGGCTCCCAGTGACTGAAGACGCTCAACAAGATGCTCATAACCGCGCTCTATCTGATACACATTGCTTATAACGCTTTCACCATGAGCTGCCATAGCCGCAATAACCATCGCCATACCGGCACGCACATCAGGAGAAACAAGATGGTCTCCGTGCAGAAGACTCGGACCTGTTACAACTGCCCTGTGTGGATCGCATAAAGTGATTCTCGCACCCATACCGATAAGCTTATCCACAAAGAACATCCTGCTCTCAAACATTTTCTCGAATATCAATACAGTGCCTTCCACCTGGGTTGCAACCACTGTCATAATCGAAGTCAAATCCGGCGGAAATCCAGGCCACGGACTGTCATCAATTTTCGGTATCATTCCGCCAAGGTCATTGTTCACGCGCATTTCCTGTCCTGCGGAAACCGTAAGCGTGTCTCCCTCAATGTCCCAGCGTATGCCCAGCTTGCCGAATGATATGCGCAGAGGCCTCATGTCCTTTGGATTAACCCCTGTGATTGTGATTGAACCACGAGTAGCCGCCGCAAGTCCTATGAACGAGCCAATCTCCATGAAATCAGGCCCTATTGAAAAATCCGTTCCCCCCAGCTCTTTTACACCCTCTATCGTAAGTATATTTGAACCTATGCCGGTGATATGCGCACCCATTGAATTGAGCATGTTGCAAAGATCCTGCACATGAGGTTCAGAAGCGGCATTTGTGATTTCGGTCTTCCCGTCCGCCAGCACAGATGCCATTACAGCGTTTTCGGTTGCAGTAACGGATGCCTCATCAAGAAAAATATCAGCACCCACCAGCTTGTTTGCAGTAAATTCAAATTTACCGTTGGCATTTACCCGTGCCCCCAGTTCAGTCAGGGCAAGGAAGTGTGAATCAAGCCTTCGCCGACCGATTACATCCCCACCCGGAGGAAGCATCACCGCCTTACCGCAGCGTGCGACAAGGGGACCTGCAAAAAGAATCGATGCACGGATTTTCTTGCTCAATTCATGTGGAATCGTGCAGTCCTTGAGTTTAGAGGAATTGAATTTCCACACGTGCTCCTCAAGCTTCTGGGCCTCAACACCCATTGCCTGCAGAATCTGAATCATAACATGACAGTCTTCAATTTCCGGAATATTGCGGAGAATCACATCCTCTTTTGTAAGCAGAACCGCCGCAATACATGGAAGCGCCGCATTTTTATTCCCGCTTGCATGAACGGTTCCCTTAATCGGTATACCGCCTTCTACATGATATTCGTACATCTATATCCCCTCTATTCTGTTTTTGTCCACTTCAATACCAGCTGAATAAGCACATTTACCGCACAGACCATCTGGCTCAAGCTTGCCCATTCCGACCTTGAATGGTAATTATGCCCGCCTGTAAAAATATTGGGCGTGGGTATCCCCATCTCCGTAAGCCTTGAACCGTCAGTTCCACCACGAATCGGAGGAAACACAGGTTCAATTCCTGCATTTTTATAGGCACACACAAGATTACT